>JALQWO010000225.1 GCA_023258655.1 Bacteroidia bacterium | reverse complement strand
CGCGAACTTTTCGTGTATTGCGAAATTCATCCCTTCAATCACATCCCTGAATTAACGCCCGATATCAAGGGAATTATCTTATCAGGAAGTCCTTGCTCGGTGAATGAAACCGACGCGCCCATGGTGGATTTGGATCGATTGATGTCGCACGGTCCCCTGTTGGGCGTTTGCTATGGCGCGCAACTATTGGCCAAAGTGAAAGGTGGAGTTGTTTCGCGTAGTGATCACAGAGAATACGGTCGTGCCACAATGATTCGTTCCGAGGAGGGCAATGCCCTTTTGCATGGCTTGAGTGCTGAGTCTCAGGTTTGGATGAGTCATGGCGATACCATCACGGCTTTGCCCGATCAGGCCACTGTGATTGCCAAAACAGAATCAATTCCTGTTGCGGCCTTTCATTTGGCGGGCAACAATCCGGTGTTCGGGATCCAATTTCACCCCGAGGTTTATCACAGCACTGAAGGATTGGCCTTGTTGAAGAACTTTGCTTACGGCATTTGCGGTTGTGCGGGCGATTGGACGCCCGGACATTTCATTGATGAGACGGTGGCGCAAATCCGACAAACGGTTGGACAAGACCAAGTCATTTTGGGACTGTCGGGCGGTGTAGATAGTTCTGTAGCCGCCTTGTTATTGCACAAAGCCATTGGTAAACAGTTACATTGTATCTTTATCGATAATGGGTTGTTGCGCAAAAACGAATTTGCCTTGGTACAAGAGGCTTACAAGCAACTCGAATTGAATGTGATCGGCGTGGATGCCTCCAAGCAATTTTACGAAGCTTTGGCGGGATTGACCGATCCAGAAGCCAAGAGAAAAGCCATTGGGCGTGTTTTCGTGGAAGTTTTCCAAGACGAAAGTGCCAAAATCAAAGATGCCAAGTGGTTGGCACAGGGAACGATATACCCAGATGTAATTGAAAGTGTGAGCGTTAAAGGTCCGAGCGCTACCATCAAAAGCCACCACAACGTGGGTGGATTGCCAGAAAAAATGAGTTTGAAAATCATTGAGCCGTTGCGCAGTTTGTTCAAAGACGAGGTGCGCAGGGTTGGTGATACCATGGGATTGCCCCATGAAATATTGCACCGTCACCCCTTCCCCGGACCAGGTTTGGGGATTCGCATTTTGGGGGATATCACTGAAGCCAAGGTAAAATTGCTACAAGAAGCAGATTGGGTTTACATGGAAAAGTTGCGCGAACATGGCTGGTACAACAAAATTTGGCAGGCAGGCGCAATTTTGCTCCCCATTCAAAGTGTGGGTGTGATGGGTGATGAAAGGACATACGAACAGGTTGTGGCTTTGCGTGCAGTGACCAGTACCGACGGGATGACAGCAGACTGGGTGCACTTGCCCTATGAAATATTGGCTGATATAAGCAACAGTATTATTAACCGGGTGCGGGGGATTAACAGGGTGGTTTACGACATTAGTTCCAAGCCGCCAGCAACCATTGAATGGGAATAAACAAGTTAGTTTATAATTCAAGTTTGTTTTCAATTACATACCTCTCCAATTAGAGTCAAATCTTACTTGAAATAAATTCAAACAAAGTTGAATTATATTTTATATTTAATTCAATTTTAATTTGAAATAATAAAGCTTAAATAATTGTAATACAATAAGTTAATTAAAAAATTCATAACAACTATAAAGACTAGTTTAATTTACGCTTTAAGCTAGTAATTTGATCCTGTAAACTGTTCACAACCCCAGCTAATTGATCCACATTCCACATAGGTTGAGAGCCAGCCTTATTAATAATATATACAGCCTTCCACAACTCCACAACATCTTGTGTATTTACTTGATATGGCTCATATAAAGGATTGTCACTCAATAAAGTAAGCTTTTCCTTAGAGTCATCATTGGTGATTACTCTTTTATAAACCACACCATCCGAATTAGACACCACGATATAGGTATTACTGTTTTTTACCTCCTTCAAATTATCTACTTTTTCACCCACAATCACACTCCCACTGGGCGTAGGTAACATACTATCCCCAATGATTTCAAATGCACGATAATCCCCAGGAGCCAACATAGGCAATGTGAATGTATTGAGTTCATCTAAGAACTCAGGATCCGCATAGCCTGCTAAATAACCCGCTGCAGCTTTTACAGGCACAAACGAGACAATAGACATTGAAGCACTTGACTTGTCGGATTTAAGGGAACGACGACGCTCTAAATAAGAAGAATTAGTAGAAAAAGAGCCTCCGAAACCTTCTTCACCTTCGGCTGCTAATGAAGCCAAATCCTTGAATAAAAAGTCCTCTAAACTAATATTAAAAAGAGCGCAAATTGCCTCCTGTACTTCTAACCTTGGTTCGGCACGTTCCTCCTCATAAGCACCCACTAAGGAACGCTTAATTTGAAGTTGATTTGCCATTTCTTCC
>JALQWO010000224.1 GCA_023258655.1 Bacteroidia bacterium | reverse complement strand
AGACATGGGTCGAAACACATCAATTTCGTTGGGACGTCATTTTGAAGAATTTATTGAGAAATCAATAGCGTCGGGTCGATTTAACAATGCGTCAGAAATGGTTCGCGCTGGGCTGAGACTTCTTGAGGATGAAGAGTACAAAGTGGCAGCTTTGCGGAACGCATTGATGGAAGGGGTGAATAGCGGAAGGGTAGAGGGATTTGATGCAAATCGTCATTTAGAATCGCTCAAAATTAAAAGAGCGAACAATGGCGAATTAGGGTCCGACTAAATTGTAAGTCAAAAACGCGGAACACGACATAACTCAAGAGAAAACAAACTGGAAGATTATGATGTCACAATTGAAAATCTGTATTCTGACGATGTTTTTTATTTCTTCTGTCAAAGGACAAGTGATTAACTCTGAACTGCGGCAAAGGGTTTTACAGGAAAACAAAGTGGACAGTTTGTATGTGTTTGGTAAGTGGACAGAAAACGGTCAAACAGAAACACACCTGAAATATTTGGGTGAGGTTTCCACGACAGACGGTCAGATACTCAAAATTGTGAATTCAGTAGGGTATTGGGGACTTTCACATCGGGCTACAAGCCAAATTCTAATTTACAATGATAAAAACCAATATGTTGGAAATTATGGTTCACTAATGCCTTCGGATTTGCCCGTTAAACTGGAAAATGGTTGGTTGGTTTTTACACATGTTGACAATTTGGATTGTGACAACAATCTCATTACCAAAATTGATTTCACAGCTGGGATTCCCAAACAAATTTTTATAAAATGCAAAGGGCTCAGCGATGGCAAGTTAAAGGGTGACTTTTACAGTTTTTCGACTGAGGAGTGAGAGAAAATTAAAGGGTTTCAGATTTTTCAGTATGTGTCCCTTGTTCTTATATTGCGAAAATTAGATTGGATTCCAGCCCATGCAACCCACCCCCGAGCACAACGAAAAAATCGCGAAAATGACCTTTGCTTCGGTGTATCCTTTGTACCTCGCCAAAGTGGAAAAGAAAGGGCGTACCAAAGAAGAATTACACCAAGTGATTGCTTGGCTCACGGGGTTTGACGATCAAAATCTCGAAACTTGGATCAACGGAAAGGAAACGTTTGAATCGTTTTTTGCCCAAGCCCAATTAAATCCGAATGCCCACCTCATTACCGGTCTCATCTGTGGTTATAGGGTAGAGGAGATTGAAAATCCGTTGACCCGGAAGGTTCGGTACTTGGACAAACTCATCGACGAGTTGGCCAAAGGGCGAAAGATGGAGAAAATCCTGCGTGCCTAGGCAGCCAATGTCGCTTCCAAATGAATTTCATCCATTTATTGAAGCGCCATTTATTGATGCGCCTTGAATTTGCAAGTTACTTCGGCAAGGTGCCCTTGATGAAATTCCAAATTTCTTCTCGGCCCGCTTTGGTTTCTGAACTGCTGATGAAAAAAGGAGGCAATTCTTCCCAGACCTCCAACAGCGCTTGCTCAATGGCGGCTTTGTTTTCTGCCAATTCCGATGCTTTTAGTTTGTCGGCCTTGGTGCCAATCAAGGCCATGGGGATTCCGTTCTCCCCACATTCGTTGATGAAGCTCAGGTCAATGGCCTGGGGTTTAATGCGCAAATCCACCAACACAAACAAACAGAACAAATTGACCCGGTCGCGGAGATAGTATTTGATCATTTTTCCAAAAACCTCGCGTTGGTCTTTCGATACCTTGGCGTATCCGTAACCGGGCAAATCCACAAATTGAATCTGCTTGTTTAACAAAAACAAATTGATGGATTGGGTCTTTCCTGGAGTAGAACTGGTTTTGGCCAATCCATTGCGCTGGGTGAGCATGTTGATCAAACTGCTTTTCCCTACGTTACTGCGCCCAATAAAGGCAAATTCGGGTTTCTCAGTATGGGGCATGTCGGCATTTTTCTGCCAGCTGCCAATGTATTCTGCGGTATTGATTTCCATGCGATTTTCTTGGGTTTTCGGTGAAAGACTTGGTCTTGGGATTCAAGGGAGTGATGGCAATTGCGTATATTTGTATTTTTATCGTGGCCACGCAAGTTAAACCCAATCCCTCCTCCGAGGCTTCAAAAAAACAACAAGTCGAGGAAATGTTCGATAACATTTCTCCCCGATATGATTTTTTAAATCATTTTTTGTCGCTCGGCGTCGATTATTCCTGGCGTACCAAAGTGCGTAAAAACGTCAATTCCTTCGGCGCAAAACGCATTCTCGATGTGGCTACAGGCACCGCCGATTTGGCCATCGAACTGATAAAAATTCCAGATGCAACGATTGTGGGTGTGGACATTAGCCAAGGCATGCTCGATTTTGGTCAGATTAAACTCAACCAAAAACAACTTACAAATCGCATCACTTTGCAACAGGCCGACTCAGAAAAATTGCCGTTTCAA
>JALQWO010000223.1 GCA_023258655.1 Bacteroidia bacterium | reverse complement strand
ATACAACCCGCAATCACCTTTTTAACGCCCGCGGATTTTTTGAAATCGAAAAAAAACGCGTCCGCAAAAACACGCTCATGCTGGGCTATGATGCCAACCATGAAATCCTATCGACCGGAAAGATCCGCGCGCCAAAGAGTATCACCGATGTGGGATTTTTCGCCCAAGGAAAATGGCAACCCAACCCTCGATTACTCATTCAGCCGAGTTTACGCGGGAATTTCAATTCCCGATTTGGTGAGCCCATTCTTACATCAACACCAAATCTCCGATCCACCCCCATCATTCCTGCCTTGCAAACCCGCTTTAAAAAAGGAAACTCCATGTGGCGACTATCCTACGCGAAAGGCTATCGAGCACCCAGCTTGAAAGAATTGTATTTCTTGTTTGTAGACATCAACCACAACGTGCGTGGCAACGAATCATTGCAGGCGGAATTAGCCCACAATGCCATGGCGTCATACAAGTATCGTCACACCTATCCCGACATCTGCGGGAGAATTTTGGCCGTGGAACTAAACACCCGCGGATTCTACAATCGGGTTTCGCAGCAAATTCAAATGGCCATGTTAGATCAAAGCACCCAGCTGTATCAATACATCAACATAGGCAAAATAAACAGCACGGGGGCAAATGTGGATATCGACCTCACGTATAAACAACACTATCGCTCAGCCTGGATTACCACAGCCACCGTAGGCGCCGATTGGATCAATACCCGCAGTCAACTGTCAGATTCCATGGATTGGCAGGGTTTTAACACCCTTCAAGGCAAATTCAACGTGAAAATGAGCCATCAAAAAACAGGCAGCAGCGTGCAACTTTTCTGTCGATACAGCGGCAACACCCGTGGATTTCTGGCCAACGGCAATACCTACAATATCGCGCCATATACCCTGGCCGACATCACCTTCAACAAAACTTTGGCGAACACAAAACCAAACCTCTGGTATATCCTAACCCTGCAAGCAGGGTGCAAAAACTTGCTCAATGTTACCCAACTTCAAGGACAGGCCGGCGGCGGAATCCACGGTGGCAATGGCCTGCTCAATATTTCCCCCGGAAGGGCTTTATTTTTGTCAGTCAGCTTTCAGTTCCAATGATACGCAGTAAAAATATTGTTCTAGTAGCCTTGCTCACAACCGCATTTTTTACCGCTTGCGAGAAGCCTGAGCCCCTTTATCCGCAGCCCAAAACATCTGTGGGGGTACAATCACAGATTTTTGCGATGGGCGAAACCTATGCCAGCCAATTGTGGTTTGATTTTGCAACCCAAAAAACAGAGACCAATGCCTTTGGACTATGGCACATGGGATTTTCAAGTGATCCCAAACAGCCCCGTGTTTCCATCAATGGAGGCATCAGTGCCACTTTTGGGGTGGCCAGATTTTCTGGGAGCAGTTTTGGCAAACTCACTACAGACAGCATTAAAAAAGTTGCTTGGCATTTCGACAATCCCAACGGCAACCCCGATTCCTCCGCTTTTCCAATGGCATTCGTCAACAAAAATGGGCTTTGGGAGTTGGGGGATTATACCTATGTGATTGATTTGGGAGATAAAATCAAAGACAGCACGCGTTATGTGCAACTCAAGTTCATTGGCTTCAAACCGGGACAATCCTATGAATTCGAGTACGGGAACCTGAGTCAAAAGAATGGCTATCGCAAACAAACGATGACCACTGACCCCACGAAAAACTTTGTTTATTATCATTTCCTGGAGCATCGCACAGTGGAAAACGAGCCCATGAACAATGGTGCATGGGATATCCTGTTTACCACCTACAAAGAGAGTGTACCCGATGCCAATGGCGTACACTACCCCTACGTAATTCGCGGCGTGCTCATCAATCCCAAAAAAGTGGAGGTGGCACAACTCGACAAAGTGGACTTCAATGCCATCAATAAAACCATGGCCATGGGCGTGTCTTACACCCGTAAACTCGACGAAATTGGCTACGACTGGAAACAGTACGATCAAACCGCTGAGCGATATACCATGGTACCCAACCGCGTCTATTTGCTGAAAACCCCCGATGCCTACATCAAAGTGAAATTCGTAGATTTTTACGACGATCAGGGCAGAAAGGGATATCCGAAAATGGCTTGGGAAATTTTACAATAACCTTTCCTCGCTTTTTTTGTTGCTTTGGTGTAATGTCATTTTTAATTCTCGATTTTTTGGATAATTTGCAATCAACAAATCGGATTTCCGATGCGATGTCTAACCCAAAAAATATTCATCATGAGCAACAAGAAAAATGACAAAGGCAAATGGTTCCACAAGTTACACCAATTGCAAAAACGCATGACCCGCATGAGCACCAACGAAGGCCATTCTACAGAAAAACTGGCCGTCCGAAAATCACGCATCCGAACCTTGTTGAATCAAATCAAGGGCCGTGGAA
>JALQWO010000222.1:1497-2411 GCA_023258655.1 Bacteroidia bacterium | reverse complement strand
GCACCGCTGCTTCAACCGATTCGGCCGGCTCCTCGGTGTGTACCGACAACACCTTGTTTGGATTGTTGGTGTCTACCTCCCACGCTTCGATGCTTTCTACCGCGTTCAAGAAGGGCGTAACCGACTTGATGCAGTTGCCGCAATTGATGTTTGTATTGAATTGTAACGTAGTCATATTAGTTTCTTTTTGATAGCCAAAGGCTGTTTAGTACAACGGAAATGGAGCTGAACGACATGGCTGCGCCCGCGATCATCGGGTTGAGCATCAGTCCCTGAGTGGGGTAAAACACGCCCATCGCCAAGGGAATCGCCAAGACATTGTAGCCAAAAGCCCACAGCAAATTCATGTGAATCGTCCTCAGCGTTTGCTTGGATAAGACAATCGCCTGCGGAATCTGCGATATCTGTCCGCCCGTCAACGTCACCCCCGCCGATTCCATGGCCACTGCCGTGCCCGTACCCATGGCAAAACTCACGTCGGCCTGCGCCAACGCTTGTGCGTCGTTGATGCCATCGCCCACCATCGCCACGATGCGGTTTTGTGATTGAAGCTGTCGAATGAAGTCGAATTTGGTGTTGGGAAGGGCTTGTGCAATCACGCTGTGGATCCCCAATTGCGCCGCGATTTTGTGGGCCGTTTGTGGGTTGTCACCCGTGAGCATATGCACCCGGAATCCCTCTTTTTGTAATGAGGATACCGTGGAAATCGCTTCGTCCTTGATGGCATCAGATAGGCCAACCAAAGCCAACAATTCGGTTTGGGTTGACACTGCCACCACGGTTTGGGCTTGGTTGAGCAAATCTTGGGCGATATCCGCTTGATGGCGGCCAATGGAAAGGTGGCTGTTGTTGGAAATCCAATCCCAAGATCCCAGCATGAGGGGTTGCTGTTGGCACTCGGCCACGAGGCCTTT
>JALQWO010000222.1:0-1487 GCA_023258655.1 Bacteroidia bacterium | reverse complement strand
AGGTGGCTGTTGTTGGAAATCCAATCCCAAGATCCCAGCATGAGGGGTTGCTGTTGGCACTCGGCCACGAGGCCTTTCCCTGGCATGTTTTGGAACTGTTGTATTTCGAGGGGTTCTATGGGTTGCTGCGATAGATGGGTTACCACGGCCTGGGCCAGCGGATGTTCGGACTGCTTTTCTAGGGCAAACAAGCGTTGTAGGATGTGGGTGTCAGACAATTCCGGTGTGGCAAACAGGTGCAAGCGTTCCACGGTGGGTTTGCCTTGTGTGAGGGTGCCTGTTTTGTCGAAGACGATGTCTGTAATCTTCGCTGCTTTTTCCAGGGCTTGGGCGTCTTTCACCAAAATGCCTTGTTTGGCACCTTTGCCGATGCCTACGGTGAGGGCAGTGGGTGTGGCGAGTCCGAGGGCACACGGACAGGCGATGATGAGCACATTGATGAATGTGGTAAGGGCGAATCCGGTGGGTGTATTGAGTGGGAAGAAGGTCCAGAAGAGGGCAGAGGCAACGGCGAGAATGACCACGGTGGGCACGAACACGGAGGAGATGCGATCGGCCAGGTGTTGGATTTGGGGTTTGGAGCCGAGGGCTTGCTCTACGCGCGCTACGATTTGCGATAAGAGGGTTTGGCTTCCCACTTTTTGCGCCAAAATTTTGAGGGTGCCTTGTTGGTTGATGGTTCCGGCGAAGACTTGACTGCCTTTGGTTTTGGCGGCGGGCAGGGGTTCTCCGGTGATGGACGATTCATCGATGTGGGAGTCGCCTGAGCGGACTTTTCCGTCAACGGGGATGCGTTCTCCGGGTTTGATAATGACGAAATCACCCAGCAGAATTTCGTTGGAGGGGATGGATATTTCTTCGTTGTTTCGGACCACGGTGGCGTGGGAGGGCTGCAGGGATAGGAGTTCGTTGATGGCATGGGCGCTGCGATTTTTGGCGCGTTCTTCCAAGTATTTACCGAGCAGGATGAGGGTGATAATGACCGTGGCCGACTCAAAATAATAGTGCGGGTGGTGTTGATTGTGTTGATGATTGGGGGTTTGGAGGTAGTATAGGGCAACTTGATAGGTTGAATACAGGAAGGCAGTGGCTGTGGAGATGGCCACCAGGGTATCCATGTTGGTTTGTTTGTGTTTGAGTTTTTTAAGGGCGGAGGTATAGAAGTTGCGACCCGCAAACAGGATTACGGGGAGGGATAACAGCAGTTGAATGAGTCCTTCATGGGGGAGGCGATTCATGAAGAACATGGAGAGGGTGAAAATGGGGGCGGTACAGAGGGCGGCAACGAGGAGTTTTGATTTGAGTTTTTGCAGTGTGAGGGCCGCGCGCAGCGCGGCCTTGGTACCATCCTTGGCCGAATCGCCCAACAAGAGCTCATAGCCTATCTCTTTCGCCGCTTCCGCCAAGCGAGCCTCAGTGATTTTTTCTGTATTGAAACCCACAAAAACCGATTGGTTGGGGTAGCTCACCACCACTTTTTCAACGCC
>JALQWO010000221.1 GCA_023258655.1 Bacteroidia bacterium | reverse complement strand
TGCCAAAAGTGCTGCTTATAAATCTTTCGTGGCCGCGGTGATTGCGCCTGGGGAACGTGCTTCGGCCCAGTTGGGGAATTTGTATACGGGTTCAGTGCTGATGAGTTTACTGTCGGTGTTGGCCGATGCCCATGAGCGGGGTTTGGTTTTGGGTGGTAAAACCGCTGGATTTTTTGCTTACGGCAGTGGTAGCAAGGGCAAGGTGGTGGAAGGTGTTTTTGTGGAAGGTTGTGAAAAGAGTGTCGCTGCTGTGTCGCTCTTTGGTGACCTCGCTTCGCGAAAGGTCATCGATTTTGAGACCTACGTGCGTTGGCACGCCTAGGAGGGAACCTTATTCAACGAGGCGGTTTGACCTTGTCTCTAATTTAGGCAATTGGTTATTTGAACGATACTGTTACCTCGCCGAGGGAAGCCACGGTGGCGGATGCCGTTTGGTTGGCTTGAATGAATTCTGCGTTGGTAGCGGCGCCAGCCATGATGTACATGCCTTTTTTGATGGGTTCTCCGTATTGGGTAGCCAAACGTGTGGCCGCGGCCAAACTGCGCCAGGGGTTATTCATGATGTCGTTGGAGGAGCCTTGTGCCACGGTGTTTTCATCGATACGGAGCGACATTGAAAGGTCGTTGAGGTTTTTCTGCACGGGCATCCAATCTCCCACCACAAATCCGATGGAGGAACAATTGTCGGCCACCACATCTTCAAGGGAAAATTTGAAATTTTCATAGCGTGAGTCGATGATTTCGATGGCTGATGCTACCGCATCCACATAGTCAATTACTTCGGTTTCATTGAGTTCGCCGGGGATGTCTTTGGCGATGCGGAAACAAATTTCAGGTTCCACGCGGGGGTGGATGTACATGCTTCGGGCAGTGGTGTTGTTATTGGGGATGAGCATGGCGGAGGTGAGACGTCCCCAAATCAGGTCATGGACCCCCATTTGTTGCATTTTGGCTTCAGAGGTAAATCCCATTTTCAGTCCGATCAGGGTTTCGCCTTCTTGGAGTCTGAGGTCGATCAGCGCCTTTTGCACTTGGTAAGCCTCATCCAGGGAAAGGGGATGTTGGAGGCTAATTTGGGCGATGGGCTTGGTTTGATGGGCGGCTTGGTGGAGCGACTGGGCGATTTCTGAGATATTGGCCATGGGTGCAAAGTTAAGTTTACAGGGTCAAGTTTTGGCGTGTTGAGTGGTAAACATAATCGTTTAAAATCGGATAAAGTTTCCTTTTGGGTAAACTTTTTGTATCTTTGTATCATTATGTGGAGGTGGAAATGCGGTTTTTTAACACGGTCTTTTTGAAAGAGGCGGATGACTTTTTAGCGACATTGGATCAGAAAACTGTGTTGAAAGTGTTGTTCAATATAGAGTTGGCGGAGCATTCGAAAGATCGGCGGTTGTTTAAAAAGCTGCGCGACGATATTTGGGAATTTCGCACACTCTTTAGGGGTTCTCAAATCCGGCTACTCGCGTTTTGGGATTCTCGTGATAAGTTGGATACCTTGGTTGTGGCAACACATGGATTTGTGAAGAAAACATCGAAGGTTTCTAATCAGGAAATTGACAAAGCAATCGCTTTAAAAAACAAATACTTCGAAATGTCATGAATACGAACGTAAAACAACAGAAAAAAAATGTCCTCACGTTAAGTGAATTGAAGGATAAGTATGTTGGTGTTGTTGGATCCACGTTAAGGAATGAGTTTGAGCATGAATTGAACATGGAATTGTTGGGGCGGATGATTAAGGCAACCCGGAGGCACAGAAATTTAACACAATTGGAACTCGGGGAGCGATTGGGTGTTGGAAAGGCACAAATTTCGAAATGGGAGACCAGCGCGAATAATTTAACAGTGGATACCATTGTCCGTGTTTTCACTGCTTTGGGCGCTGAGATTGGGTTTAATGTGAGGGTGGGGGATTCCAGAATTGAATTATCCGAAAGCAATCATAAATAAATCCGCGGTGTTACCTTTGGGGCATGATTTCGCAAGATGTGATTGAAGCAGCCGCTGCGCGGCTGCGAGAGGCACAAGCGCAAGGCTTGCCTTGCGCGCCCGTGAGAGAATTGATTGGAGAAACGGATATCGCCACTGCGTATGCCATCCAAAAAGTGAACAATGATTTGAGGGTGTCTGAAGGGGCGGTGGTGGTTGGACAGAAAATCGGTTTGACCTCCTTGGCGGTTCAGAAACAGTTGGGTGTGGACCAACCTGATTTTGGGTTGTTGTTTGCTGATACACAAGTCTCCAATGGTGGAAGTTTGCCTGCGGCGTCGATCTTGCAACCAAAGGCTGAAGCGGAGATTGCTTTTGTGATGAAATCTGATCTTGCCAACAATATCACCGAGGATTCTGTGGCTGCGGCGGTTGACTATGCTGTTGGCGCCATTGAAATTGTGGGTTCTCGCGTGTTGAAT
>JALQWO010000220.1 GCA_023258655.1 Bacteroidia bacterium | reverse complement strand
GACATGGAGCGCCGTCGCTGCGCGATCGGCGACCAGCCCGAATACCTGTCGGACGGGTCGAAGAACCCGGCCTTCATCGGCTACACGGCAAGCCCCACCGAGAACTGCGGCAGCAACACCCAGTTGCTGCTGCCCGGCGAGCAGACCGGGTTCATCGGACCGCTCGACCTTCCGAAGCTGGACGCTCCTGCCGGCAAGGGCCGCGACACCATCCACCAGTGGGAAGTGCTGATGACGTTTGCCGCGCTCGGCTTCTACCGCGGCGGCACGCTGGTCCCGGCCTTCATCTACCTGCTGGACCCGGTGAACAGCTACTCGCAGGAAGTGGCGCTGGGCTTCGACTGGTTCTACACGCCCGACCCCGAAGCCCAAAAAGCCAAGGAATCTGAAACCGTACTCAAGTTACTGAAGCCCGGTGATACCTTGATTCTCTGCGACGAACGGGGAAAATCCTTCACAAGCCGCGGGTTTTCGAACTACATAGAAAAAACACTCTCACAATCCCGCGGCAAAATCATTTTCGCCATCGGCGGGGCCTATGGTTTCACGGAGGAGCTGAGACAGCAATATCCTGCCATCAAACTCAGCGAGTTTGTTTTCCCGCACCACTTGGCGCGATTGGTCCTCACCGAGCAAATTTACCGAGCGCTCAACATCCTCAAAGGGACCGGCTACCACCATGATTGAACCAATTTCCCCGTCAAATCCCCTCCCAATTTCGTATTTTTGCAGTAACCCATGAACCTGGAACAGGCGTTAATAGAATCGATTACCGGTGCCATCACAACCTTGTATGGCCCCAACCCGCAACCCGTAAAACTCGAGCGTACCAACCCCGATTTCGCCGGAGACTACACCTTTGTTGTGTTTCCGTTGTTGCGCATTTCGCGATCTACGCCCGAAGCCACCGCCACAGCCATTGGCGACTATTTGAAACTTCACGCACCCATTGTCAGCGATTTCAATGTGGTCAAAGGATTTTTGAACATTGTCCTAAAAACCGATATCTACGCTGATTTCCTCAAAGCGGAGTGGAACAATGCATCGTTCGGACAAACATCCCTTGGTGCAGGCAAAAAGGTGATGGTGGAATACTCATCTCCCAACACCAACAAACCGCTTCACCTGGGACACGTCCGCAACAACCTCCTGGGCGTATCGGTGGCTAACCTCTATAAAGCGGCCGGCTACGATGTGGTGATGGCGAATTTGGTGAACGACCGCGGTATACACATCTGCAAGTCGATGATCGCTTGGCAAAAATTTGGCAACGGCGAAACGCCGGAATCCACCGGGATGAAAGGCGATCATTTGGTAGGAAAATACTATGTGATTTTCGAGAACGCCCTGCGCGAGGAAACCCTTCCGGTGATTGAAACGGCCCTCGCTGGCAACTGGACCCCCGAAGGCGATATCGCCCAAACCAAATATGCTGCCATTTTGGCCCAACTGCAGAAGGCCACAGAGGATAAACAAATGGCCAAACTCAAAGACGATATCAAGGAATTGGTGAGAAACCAGTCGACCCTGATGCGCGAAACCCAGCAAATGCTCCGCGATTGGGAGGCAGGTGTACCCGAGGTGATCAGCCTTTGGAAGACCATGAACGCTTGGGTTTACAGCGGATTTGAAAAGACCTATGCCCGGATGGGTGTTTCGTTCGACCAATACTATTACGAGTCCGATACCTACAAATTGGGCAAGGACGTGGTGGAGGAAGGACTGCGAAATGGCGTTTTCTATCGCAAAGACGATGGCAGCGTTTGGATCGATTTGCGGGAGGACGGCCTCGATGAGAAGCTTGTTTTACGCGGCGATGGCACCAGCGTTTACATCACCCAAGACATCGGTACCGCCGATTTAAAATACCAACAACACGGCGTAGACGAGAGCATTTACGTGGTGGGAAACGAACAAGACTACCATTTCAAGGTGCTGTTTTTGATCATGAAAAAACTCGGTCGTCCCTTTGCCAGCGGCATGCATCACCTTAGCTACGGCATGGTGGATTTGCCCAGCGGGAAGATGAAAAGTCGGGAAGGCACGGTGGTTGATGCCGATGACCTGATCCAAGAAATGGTCGATGAAGCGAAGGCAAAGACGATAGAGTTGGGCAAAACGGACGGTCTGTCTGATGCCGAACTACAAAATTTATACGAATCATTGGGGTTGTCGGCTTTGAAGTTTTTCATTCTCAAGGTAGATCCCCGCAAGCGGATGTTGTTCAATCCGCAGGAGAGCATTGACTTTCAGGGCGATACAGGTCCGTTCGTACAATACACCTACGCCCGAATCCAGAGCATTTTGCGCAGTGCCTCAGCGGACTCAGGCAGTGCATCTTGGCAGCAGGGCGATATCAACCACGACCTTCAGCCCGTGGAGATTGAAACAATTCAAACACTGTATCGCTACCCCGAGGAGGTCAATAAGGC
>JALQWO010000021.1 GCA_023258655.1 Bacteroidia bacterium | reverse complement strand
CCAATTGTTCTTTGGGCATCTTCATGTAATCCACGATTTTGTGGGCCGGTCCGCGCTGCGAAGGGTAATTGTTGTCGAATTCTTGTTCGGTGAGGAACTGCACAAACGTGTTCAATCCCTCGTCCATCCACGACCAGTTACGCTCATCGGAATTGATGATCATGGGGAAGAAATTGTGTCCCACCTCGTGAATAATCACCCCGATCATTCCGTATTTGGTTCGTGAGCTGTAGGTACCATCTTCATCGGTTCTGCCGTAGTTAAAGCAGATCATGGGATATTCCATTCCGCTGGAGGCTTCTACGCTGATGGCCACGGGGTATTGGTAAGGCGTGGTGTATTTGCTGTAGGTTTTGATGGTGTGGGCTACCACTTTGGTGGAATATTTACGATACAGTCCGTAGGCTTCTTTTCCGTAGTAACTCATGCATTGGATGCGTTTGCCTTGCACGAATTCGGGCATGGCATCCCAAACAAACTTGCGCGATGAGCCCCAGGCGAAGTCGCGCACATTGGTTGCTTTGTAGTGCCAGGTTTTGGTTTGAACGGTATCGCGGTGTTGCTCGCGGTATTTGGCTTCTTCTAGGGTAACGATTTCAGTAGGCTCCAACACGGTAGTGCCGCTGGGGGCTGGTGTTTTCAGCACTTGATTCCAACGTTGCAACTGGGCCGAGGTAAGCACTTCGCTGTAATTCTGACACTCCCCTGTAGCCGCAATCACGTGGTCTGCGGGAACGGTCATTTTCACATCGAAATTGCCAAAAATCAAACTAAACTCGCCCCTTCCGGTAAACTGTTTGTGATTCCATCCTTGATAATCGCTGTACACACACATTCTGGGATACCACTGAGAAATGGTAAAAATGTGGTTGCCATCTTTCGGGAAATATTCATAGCCTCCCCGACCGCCGATTTTCATGCGCTCCGGGATTTTGTAGTTCCACTTCACTTTGAACACGTATTTCTGTTTGCTTGTAAGCACCTTAGGTAAATCCACACGCATCATGGTTTGGTTGATGGTATAGGGCAAGGCATTTCCCGATGCATCCGTCACGCTCAGAATATTCACCCCATATCCTGCCAAACGGGCTTTCACATCCAGTCCATCGATTTGCCCGGGCGTCAACGGCAAACTCTTGCCACTTTCGTTGAAGTAGTTGTTCTCTCCATTGGGATTGTGCTCATTCTCGTCCAGTTGCAGCCACAAATACGTCAAACCGTCGGGCGAATTATTGAAATAGGTGATGGTTTCTTCCCCATGCAAATACTGCTTTTTCTCATCCAGGGTGGCTTGAATCTGATAATCAGCGCGCTGCTGCCAGTATTCATGTCCCGGCGCCCCAGATGCGGTGCGATAGGTATTGGCATCGGGCAAAATGGTACCCAATTGCTCAAATTTGTTACCGTGGTTTGAGGTGGGATTGTTCTGGAGATTCTGAGCGATGCTCGGCGCAATGGCGGCAACCATGAAAGCGGCTGAAGCCAATACACGCTTCACGTAATTTGAATGGGTGATGTTCATGACAAGGGTCGAAGTCAACAAAAATAAGGAAAACGCCGGACATGCGAATCACCTTTCCCGGTTGGACCTAAGCCAGTCGTTCGCAAACGGCTATAATGCGTTGAGTCGGTCTAGCAGCATCCACATCGACAGCAAAAGCACGGGTGTTGCGAGGATGGCCACACGCTGCGACTTTGAAACGTGCAACCATCGATCCATTATTGTAGTGAGGGATAACACAGCCAAAAGGATGATGATTTGTCCTAGTTCCAATCCCACATGAAACGAAAACAAGGGGAATGCGATGGACGACTCAGCGCCGAGCATCGAACGGAGAAAATTGGAAAAGCCCAGACCGTGGATAAGCCCAAACGTGAGGACTGTGGGCAAAACGGAACGATCAGACAGCAAGTCACTGCCTTTGCGCAGCAGGGGCCACAGATGCTGAACACAGGAAAATGCAATGGTGGCAGGAATCAACGCCTCGATCCAAGACGAGGGCAATCGAACCACACCCAATACACTCAACGCCAAGGAGATGGCATGTCCGATTGTAAATGCCGAAACCAGCCAGATCCATCGTTTATCGCTCAATGTGTTGACGCAGCACAGCGCCAAAAGAAAGAGCATATGATCATATCCTTGCCAATCGAGGATGTGAGAAAACCCCATTTCCAGCCAAAATGTAAAATCTTCCATGCGTTGAGTACCTTTGAAACGTGCAAAGAAAAGGCATTGTTCGAAAATTTTCATGGACGATTGTAATAACTGCCCTGTTGATGTTATTGATAACATTGACATCGTATCACCCGTATCATGTGGGTGTAACGGAGGTTTTTATCCATCCTAACAAGGATGTTGGGGTGAGCTGCAAGTTATTCGTGGACGATGTTCAGGATGCCATTTATAGAGAAACAGGCCAGAAAGTGAATTTGGTATTGAAACGTCCGGAGGACACAAAAGCTTTGAATGCCTATCTACAATCAAAATTACAAGTGATATGGGGCAGTAAACCTTTGCCTTTGGTGATGATAGGATATGAGTTTGAGGAGGAAGCCGTTTGGTGCTATTTTGAATCTCAAATCAAGGGAAAGTCGCATCAAATCACCCTCTGCAATCGAGCACTTTACGAGCAATTGTCGACCCAGACGCATTTACTAATGCTTCAATACAAAGACCAAAAATTGCGCTGGAAATTAACGAATCCGGAGGGATGCCACACCTTTACGTTCAACTAGTTACGGCAATAAATCTGCTATTAAATGAAGAAACCATGATGAATTTCCGATGTTTGAGTCATAATTTTGTCAAACACGCAGAAATTCAACAAAAATAGACTTGAAAGGCAACGCTTTGTGGAACTTTTGGGTCTACTTTTGATATTGACAAAACCCATATCATGAAAAAACTGATACACTTTTTCGCCGTTGTATTGATTAGCACAATCGCGATTTCAGCAAATGCTCAAACGAAAGTGCGCTTGGCAACAGGTGTTACTAGCCAATGTTTGACGGGAAGTTTTGGAGCAGAAGGTACTTTGTTGGCCGATTCTTGTGCTCAATTCAAGTGGACAATCACGGGCAACGGCACAACTGCCTATGCTTATGGCACCAAGGCAACTTACACTTTCCCTGCTGCTGGCACCTACACGGTTTGTGCCAAATTGCTAAACACTTGTACCAAGTTTGATACTAGTATTTGTAAGACCATCACGGTGGTTTCTTGCGATTGCAAACTCACCACGGAGTTCAGTTTTGTGGGTGATTGTAAAAAAGTAACTTTCAAAGCCTACGCCAACCAAACCGGGGCCAAATTTACTTGGAACTTTGGCGACAAAACCACGGGTTCTGGTGTTGACCCAACACACAGTTATTTGTCGGAAGGTATTTATAAAGTTTGCGTAACCGCCACATGGACTGATTCAACAGGCAAAACCTGTACAGCCACCTTCTGCAAGGAAATCAAAGTCAGCTGCGGCACACCATGCGAGTTGAAAGGAGAATTTGGTTTCGTGAATACTGGAAACAAATATCGCTTCAAGGCAAGTAGCAACACCGGATACTCTTACAGTTGGGATTTTGGCGATGGAAAAACTGGTTCGGGCATCGACCCTTACCACGAATACGCGAAAGCAGGCACATACACGGTTTGTGTGACCATCACCGATAAAACCGGGAAGTGCAAAATCAAGGTATGTAAGACCATTACGGTGGGTAATCCTTGCGGCATCATTGGAGGAATGACTTGGAAGAAAACCAACGATACTACTTGGAAATTCTTGGCAAGTTCAAACACCGGGACAGGAACCACTTATACATGGTTCTGGGGAGACGGCACTTCCTCTACAGGAAAAGACGCCGCACACGTTTACAAGAAGTCGGGCACCTACGAAGTTTGTGTGAAAATTTACAGCCCAGACAAGAAGTGCTTCGTGTACGTTTGTCGCAAAATTGTGATTACCCTACCAACAGGGGCAAAATGCACTTGGGAAAAAACGGCCATCAAAGTGGGTTACAGCAATTCCTGCAACAAATACACCTTTGAAATGACGTTGTTTCAAGATTCTTGCATCAAATATCAATTGAGCGTTTACAACATGAAAACAGGCGTAATCACGGCATTGACTCCTGGACGTGTTGGAACTTACACGTTCAACGATACCGGGAAATACGCGATCATTGCAAAATACAGCAATGTATGTAAAGGCTGCGATACCCAGACTTACAGCATTTTCAACGTAACCTGCTTACCTACAACCACCAAGTGCAATTGGGCGGCTGCGGGTGCGACTTTGGGATATAATAACAAATCTGCCTGCAACACCTATTTCTTCGAAGGCAAAAACATGAATACGAGCACCAGCAACTGCGTAAAATACACCATCGCAGTTGGTCAGACTGGCGCAACCAACACCTACTATTTTGCGCGCACCGCTACCCATACATTTACCAGCAATGGCACCTACAATGTATGCATCAAATACTACGATTCTTGTAAGGCTTGCGACACAATTATCTGTACAACCATCAAAGTGGATTGCTGCAACGCAAAGGCAAGCTTCCAGGTGGACAGTGTATCTAGCAATGGCAAAATGTACGTAAAAAACACCAGTACCGGGGCGAAATCCTTTGTTTGGAATTTTGGCGATAGCACAGCCAATAGCAAAGACAAAACTCCCATCCACCAGTTTGCCGCATCAGGTACTTACACCGTTTGTTTAACAGCCTATGATTCTACTGGCACTTGTTCTACAGTGTATTGCTACACAGTTAAAGTATTGAAGACCCGTGGAAAATCCCAAACCTCAAATGCTCAAGGCAGCAGTTACCCCAACCCTGCTGACATGGGATTCTATTTGGATTTGACAGGAGGTACGGAATACAGCATTTACAATGCGGTGGGCCAATTGGTTATTTCTGGCAGAGGGGATAAAACCACCTACATTGAAACAGCCAACTGGAGTGAAGGCAACTATCGTGTGGTCTTGAAAAACGCCAACGGATCACAGACCCTATCTACGGTCATCGCACACTAATTCGATCTTAATAAAAGTCCCTGAATGCCGCATGAACATGCAAACATTCAGGGACTTTTTTGTTTATTCGCACACTACAAACGGGAAATTCCACCAACCATGAATCGCTTACAGTCTACTCTTTTCGCCATCCTTTGTGCTACAACGGGAACGTTGGTGGCGCAAAACCCCATACCCAACGCAGGATTTAACAATTGGACTACCAAGAGCTTTGAGGTACCCAATCGTTGGATGATGATTGGAAAAACGGCCCGTGACGTTTCCAAAACCGTAGGCAATGTCCAAGGATTTCGTTTAACAAACGAAGTTGGAAGTGGCACGGTGAGTTTTGCGATGAATGTGGGTAGTACCTATCCCAATGGACTGAATGGTGGATTCACTATCAGCGGCACACCTGGCAGTATCAAAATCAATTACAACAGTGAGAAATTGGGTAACGACACCGCCATGGTGATTGTGGGCTTTACCAAAGGCACAGATCCATTACCCCTGATTTTACAAGAATTTTACCTTCTACCCGATGGCAGTGGTGCCGGCGACAACAGCATTACTGTCCCCCTAACCTATTCCTATCCCACTGCGGGTGTAGTTGCTGATTCGGGCTTCGTTTACATAGCCAGCAGTTTGCGGCGCGCAGCGCCGAACAGCAATGGCAGCATTGCCATTTACGACATTTCATTTCCTGGTGGACAAACATCAACCAATGGCAATTTGAACATTGAATCATGGGGCAGCCTGTTGGTACGCAAACCCACGCAATGGATGACCTCCCTCGATGCCTTTGAAGAAAAAGTGGGCAAAATGACCGGCCAACAAGACTATATCTTGAGCACCACCGATGCCCGATCTGGATTGGCCACCTTGTTGACCCAAAGAACCATCAATACCAATTCAGGCGTTGAGGTTATTCCTTCATGGATGGTCACCCGCGATACCAATTTGGCTTATGCCGATATGGGTACGCCCTCGTTTCCAGTAACGCAACGTTATAACAGTATCCGTGGGTATTGGAAAGGCACATTGTCCGGCGGAGATCGTGCCACTGTGATGGTGAACTTTTTTCACGCGGACACCTTGGTTGGATCGGGTATGTTCTCGCAAGACTCGAAGACAACCGTCCCCGGAAACTACACACTCTTCGCGGAGAACATTGTTTGGGATTCACGATTTACCCTAACCCCCACCAAAGCCACAGTGGGTGTTTTTCTCACCGATTCTACATTCCAAACGGCAAGTAACGCAAGTAGCCAAATCTATTTGGAAGATTTGTGGTTGGATCAAAATTTCGCCAGCGCAAAACCCATGGTGAACAACAAAACAAGCATGGTACGTTGCTACCCCAACCCTACCCGAGGCCTGATTCAAGTCGCTGCCGAGGAACCTATTGAACGACTGGTTGTCATCAATGCAGCAGGGCAGGTAGTGACTTCTGTACTTTTACCTGAAAACACACGTCAATGGTCTTTGGATTTAACCGATGCAACTAATCAACATTCGTTCGGTGTTTACTATGTGAGAATCGAAGGACCCTACTGGTCCGAAACCCTGCCTGTTGCCGTACAGCCTTGATGTATTTACTTGAGCAGGTACAACGCTTGCTTGAGTGCATCCAACTTTACAGAGAAAGACTCGATGTCTTGTCGCTCAGACTTACTAAACTTCCGACTCTCCAAGTCCTCTTTGCTGCAACTGAGAAACAGTGAAGATTTCATCAAGTCTTCAGAAGAAATTTTCCGAGACACCCATAACAGAATCATCGACAAATGAATACCTCCAAAAATACTCTGTAGCAGCTCTACGGTGTACTTTTGATACTGATTGTATTCTTGGGTAAATGCCATAAAGCGATTCACAATTTCACCAGGCACAAAATCAATCTCTTTTTCACGCATCTCCTCGATGTTCTGGCAAGTATTTTCGGACAAAGTCACCCAATCATCCTTCAAAAAACGCACAAGCGCAGCGATGCTTTCGTATTGGAGTGCTGCAATTTCATCATCATCTGACAATCGATAGGCAGCATCCCATTGCAGATCATCTTCAACAAACAAGGCAAATTGCGGATCTTCCTCCTCGCAAAACGTACTCAGGAGACAATACACCAAACTTTCACGCAAATCAGCTTGGGGCGGTAATGCGTTGAGGTCGTCTGACAATACCTGGGCGATTGCAGTAGGCCAATGTTTAAACTCACCTTGTAAATGGGTTTTCAACGGCGCACCTTGGGCATTCACCACCACGGCATGGTCGCTGCGATGGGTACTTACTTTCAAGGAAAACGGTCCGTGAGAACTTTTCATGGGCGATTACGCTCCAACGTGCTTCAGGTGAAGCAAATGAGAGTGGATAGCGCTCAACATGGTAGGGAATTCTTTGTAGGTAATTTTAAATTCCTCACAGGTTTCGCGCACTATTTGATTCAATTTGGGATAATGTATGTGCGAAATTTTGGGAAACAGGTGATGCTCTACTTGAAAATTCAATCCACCCAACATCCAAGCCAAAAATTTGCTTTTGGTTCCAAAATTCGCCGTGGTTTGAATTTGATGGGTAGCCCAATCTGCTTCAACAGAAGTCACAGGAGAGGCCTTAGCCACAAAAGTCACATCCTCTACAACATGCGCCAATTGGAAGACCACGGCTATCACGAAACCAGTGGTCATACTGACCACTGTGTAACCGATTACGGTAGGCGCCAACCCCAGGTAATAGATGGGAAATCCAATAAAAATGGCGATATATCCCAACTTGGTAAACCAAAAAGTGAAATGGTCCATGGCCGTAAACTTCACTTTCATGTCGCGATCACCCACTTTACCAGTAAAGTACTTCACGAAATCTTGGTAAAAAATCCACATGATGTATGTCACAGAATAAAGCAACAACCCGTAGATATGCTGAAATCTGTGGAACCAGTATTTGGGTTGGAAGTTGTTAACACGCATGTAAGGACTGATATCAATATCCTCATCGGCACCCTCAATATTCGTGTAAGAATGGTGTGCTACATTGTGTTTCTGATTCCAGAAAAAGGCATTACCACCCATCAAATTGAGGCTATGGGCCATCATTTTGTTCACCCAAGGTTTGCTCGAGTAACTTCCGTGAGCCCCATCGTGCATTACATTGAAACCAATGGTGGCAAAGTTCACTCCCAACAAGGCACACAGCGCCAAGGCAATGGCTGTGGATGGTGTGAAAAAAACCAAGGTGATGTACAATCCCACCAAGGTCAATCCCAAAATGATGGTTTTGCTATACAATTTCCAATTCCCGGAGGACTTGATATTGTTATCTGTGAAGTATGCGTCGATCCGCGCACGCAACGTAGAAAAAAACTGGGCATTTCTGCCTTCAAAACGAATTTGATTCATGCGTATTTACAAAGATAGCATTTCCACCAACAGATTATCTGACGGATGTCACGAAAAGGGGCAAGGTTTTCAACGCTTTCCCCACTTTTACACGCACATAGTAGTATCCCTGGGGAATGCCTCCAAGTCCCATGTCCACCTCAAAACCCTTGTTAGGCAAGAAGTTTGAGGCTGTTAGGGACTGTTGTTTTATCACCCTGCCCAGGGGATCAATCAATGCAACATGACTTTCGACATTGAGGTCATTTTGTGTAAGATTTTTTTCATCTTCACGGAAAATTCCGGTGATTTTGACCTCGTTTTGCGCCGGATTGGGATATAACTTTGCGTTCAACGCTGCCATTTTCTCTATCTCATCGGCACGGAGGATATCGCCTTTCTTCACGATATGTGCCGTATATATTCCATTGCCATGGGTAGCCAAAGCCACCGTTCCATCGCTGGCCCTCACATCAAACATGTCGCAAACCATGTTACCAATTTCTCCGCTGGCCTGCTGAACCCATTTGGTATTTAACCCTTGCAGCGTATCGGTAGCGTAGAAGCCTGCGCTGGTCGCTGCCAAGTAAATCGTACCATCATCTACAGGCAAGATCGACAGCCAACGCACAGAAGGACCATCGCCCAAACCGGTTCCAAATTGCTCCAGGTTGCCCGCGGCTTTTGCCCATGTTTTACCGCCATCGTCGGAGGAGAAGATGCTGTACACGTTGTAATTGCTGAAAGAAACCAGCACTTTGTCGGCATTTCTCGGATCCACGGCTACGCAACTGATGTAGGCCGATGGAAAAATGGAAGCGGTTATGTCTTTGGGTTTCAAATTGACACTAAGGTGAGCACTATCCACCCGATACAATCGCTTGAGTGTGCTACCATAGTACAATCGATGTGCTGGCTGAACACTTACACCCAAAGCGGAAATAAATTCGTTGCGAATAATGACAGAATCTGTTCCCATGACCCAACCTTGGGAAATACTATCATTGTTATTCAACAGGGGAATATTTCTGAGTTGATTGTTGCGCCAGAGATATTTTCCGCCAGCAAGGTACATGATGTTATTATCGACAGGATCCAGCACATAGGGATTGATAAACAAATACTTAGAACCGCCAATGGGATCGATTCGTGCATACGCAGTGCGGTTTCCGTTGGCATCTACTGTTGCCTTCACCATCTTTCCTTGCTGTTTGGAAAAATAAAACAGTTTGGCACCATCCTCTACCGCACAATACGAGCCATCGCCAAAATAGGGATCGGTCCATTTGGCATTGGACGCTGCAGAAACCGTCATCAATTGGTTGTTGTCTTGGGCACCCGCCACCAGGATTGGGCTTTCCGGTGTGGCATGATCCAACGCCACCGTATAAAATTGCGTGGTCAAATAGCCATTGTTGAGCGATTCCCATACAAACGGCAAGGCATTGATATTGGTTGACCGAAATACGCCACCATCATTGGTACTGAGAAATTTACTCCCATCGTTGGGATAAAAAAGCAAATTGTGTTGGTCTGGGTGATGATTGGGATACACCCCCACATCCGGCCATTTTGCATTCAATTTATAGCCACCAATTTTCTGGGTATGGGTTGAATCGCTGAAAGCCGTAGTGGACAGATAAAGATTGGTTCCACCGATAAATACATGATTTGATTCTCCTGGACGGACTTTCACCAACATGTCATAACTGCCTTGAACGTTCCATCGATCAAACGCCGAACCACTGGGGAGGTTGACCGATAGGTCTTCCCAAACACCGGAATCGCCAGAACCATCACCCCCCAAATAGGTATAACGATAAAAAGCATTCCATTCAACATCCCCTTTGTAGTTGGCTAAGGCTTTGCCGAACTTATCCGTATTGAGCAGGAAGTATACTACATTCTCGTTGTTGGGATCAATGCCAATCACAATGCGCTTGTAGGACGTACCCAAAAAGGGAGGATTGATATTGATGAGCGCTCCGTCATTGTTGCCACGAAACATGCCTTTCTTTTGTCCATCCGAACTCGAAGTGGCATAAACAACTCCTTTGGAAGTTACTGCAACATCGGTAAAATAGCCCCCTGGCAAGAGGTTTGTCCACGTTTTTCCTCCGTTGAAACTGCGTTGAACCTGGTTGTAGCAGGCCGCATACAATTCCTGTAGCGTATCATTGGCCGATGCATCCATCGCCAAATTCCACACCAATTGCCAACCCGTAGAGAACGAGATGGGATTGCCGGAGGCTGTGCTGGCAATGGGCGACCAACTCTTGCCTGAATCTTCTGACACAAACAAACCATCCCCGAGGTAATACGCTCCCCGGGCACTCGCACTTTGACCATAAGCCTCCCCCGTACCCATATACCAAACATGTTGGTGATTGGGGCGAACATCCTGAATCAAACAAGTGGCAGAGCGCAACTCGTTGGTTTTTTGGGCTGCGTTCCATGTCTTACCGCCATTTGTCGTTAGCCATACACCACCCGATACAGAGCCTGCGAGTATGCGTTGGGTATCGGCCACATCAATCCCGATTGCACGCGTTCTACCCCCAATAAAATAAGGACCTCTGTGCTGCCAACCGCTGGATGAACGGGCGACAGGATTGACATCCGTATTTTTGGGCAATGTGGAAACGAAATTGATCTCGCGCTGACGGATGTCCAAGGGAATTTCACCGGTTTCAGGGTCGGCCAAACGCTTTCTCTCCCATTGCCAACGGGCAGTGGCGCCGTGTTCCATGGCAGAATGCTGCGATTTCAACCCGATCCCCGGACCCAGTATAAGCAAACCGAGTATCCAAAACTTGCGAAATTCTTGTGTTGTCATGAATTACGAATTTACGGGCATGCATTGAAAATGTTGTTACTTTGTTGTCATGAATCGTCGCAGATTGGGATGGATGCTGGGGATTACCGCCCTATTCACTTGTGGATTCGTGGTTCGTCCTTCAGAGAAAGTTATTGAGTCCACATTATCGCAGGAGGACACCACAATCAGTAAATCATTTGTCATGGGGAAATTTTTGGCCAATACCCATGAGCGATTTTCCGCGGTGCCACCGATGATGTGCAACAAACCCATGTATTTACAAAAAGCGGTGATAGAAGCATTTCAGCGAATGCATCGTGCGGCTTTGACGGCGGGCATTGATCTGAAAATCATCTCAGGGACCCGAAATTTTTGGGAACAGAAAGCCATTTGGGAACGAAAATGGACCGCGAATGTTGGTCGTTTTGGGACAGGTGCTGCCAATGCAAAACACATTTTGTTGTACAGCAGTATGCCTGGTAGCAGCCGTCACCACTGGGGAACGGATATCGACATCAATTCTTTGGAGCCAGGATATTTCAAATCGGGCCGCGGATTGAGCGAAATCAACTGGTTGAGAAAAAATGCTGGTGCATTTGGCTTTTGCGAAGTTTATACGCCGCGAAGTACGGGGCGAATTAGGGGTTATGAACCCGAGGCATGGCATTGGTCGTACATGCCATTGGCGAGCCAATATTTAACCTATTACAGTGCGAATATCAAAAGCGCTGATTTCACAGGTTTTTATGGCAGTGGATTGGCTGCTGAGATTCGAATCATTGAGGATTACGTCAAGGGAATTGGCTGTGAGTAACTGTGAAATCAGGGTGATTTAAACGAGTCCGGCCCGAGCTTCGCTCGGGCCGGACATACAAACAATCAATTTTTGGCAATCGGAAATTAACCCACCATGGCAGTGTAATCGGCGTGACTCATCAAGCCGTCTACTTCTGCAGGGTTGCTCATTTTTACTTTCACCATCCAGCCATCACCATAAGGATCGCTGTTTACAGATTCAGGGGCTGAATCCAAACCGCCGTTCACCTCAATTACCTCACCGCTCACAGGCATGTACAAATCGCTCACCGTTTTTACGGCTTCAACTGTACCAAACACCTCATGTGCCGACAAAGTATCGCCTTGAGAAGAAATGTCAACGAAAACGATATCGCCCAATTCACTTTGTGCGAAGTCGGTGATTCCAATTGTGGCTACGTCGCCATCCACCATAACCCATTCATGGTCTTTGGTGTACTTTAAATTATCTGGGAAGTTCATAGTGTTTTAGTTTTGTTTTTGGCTCCAAATGATTTGAAGCAAGGTTGATACTTTCTTTTTCAAATCGTTCCGGTTCACGATAAAATCCAAGAATCCATGTTCCACCAAAAATTCAGAACTCTGGAACCCTTTGGGCAAATCGCGACCGATGGTTTCTCTGATTACGCGAGGACCCGCAAATCCGATCAAGGCTTCTGGCTCCGCGATATTCACATCGCCCAACATGGCAAAAGAGGCAGTTACTCCCCCAGTGGTTGGATTGGTCAACAACGAGATGTAAGGAATCCCTGCGCGGTCCAACAACGCCAATTTCGCGCTGGTCTTGGCCATTTGCATCAATGAAAATGCCGCTTCCATCATTCTCGCCCCACCCGATTTCGATATCATCATAAAGGGAGTGCGTGTTGCCAAAGAGTAATCAATGGCACGGGCAATCTTCTCCCCCACAACGCTTCCCATGGAACCTCCAATAAAATTAAAGTCCATGCAAGCCACCATCAAAGGCTGACCATTGATATTGCCATGGGCCGTTCTCACCGCGTCTTTCAATCCGGTCTTGCGCTGAGCGACAACAATTCGATCAGAGTAAGGAGCAGAATCATTGAACTTCAGGGGATCGCCGCTGCTTAGGTTGGCATTGATTTCGGTGAACTGATTGTCATCGAAAAGAATATCGAAATACTCCATGGATCCGATGCGCTCATGATATCCACAAGCTCCGCAAACGTAATTTTTTACAATCCAATCTTTGGTGGGTGCAACTTCTTTACAGCGTTTGCACTTCTCCCAAAGACCATCGGGCGTGGGCTTTTTATCCTTGGTTTTGGTAAGGATACCGCTCCACGTACGTTGATACCATTTTGGACCGTCGCCGGCGAGATCGTCGTCGTCTTCGAAATCGAGATTCATGAAAGCAAATTAAGCCAAAGTGATGCTGCTATCCAAATACACGTCTTGAACAGTATTCAACAATTGAATGCCCTCGTTCATCGGTTTTTGGAATGCTTTGCGACCCAAGATCAAACCAGATCCACCTGCACGCTTGTTTACAACGGCTGTGAATACGGCTTCTTCCATGTCGCCCTGTCCTTTCGACTCCCCACCTGAGTTAATCAAACCAGCTCTGCCCATGTAGCAGTTGGCCAATTGGTAACGGGTAAGATCGATGGGGTGGTCAGAAGACAATTCACTGTATACTTTGGGGTGAGTTTTACCGTGCTTGGTAGCATTGTAACCGCCATTGTTCACGGGTAATTTTTGTTTGATGATATCCGCTTGAATGGTTACACCCAAGTGGTTTGCTTGTCCGCTCAAATCGGCACTGGCATGGTAATCAACACCATCCACTTTGAAGCCGTTGTTGCGGGTGTAGCACCACAAAATGGTGGCCATACCCAACTCATGGGCACGCTCAAATGCTTGGGCCACTTCAATGATCTGACGTCCGCTTTCGGGACTACCGAAATAGATGGTAGCACCTACGGCTGTAGCGCCCATATTCCAAGCATCATCCACTGAACCAAACATGATTTGGTCAAACTTGTTAGGGTATGACAAGAATTCATTATGGTTAATCTTTACGATGAACGGAATTTTGTGCGCGTATTTGCGGGCGTGCATCGCCAAAACACCATAGGTTGACGCTACGGCATTGCAACCGCCTTCGATGGCCAACTTGATGATGTTTTCAGAATCAAAATAGATGGGGTTGGGCGCGAAAGAAGCTCCGGCGCTGTGCTCAATGCCTTGATCCACCGGCAAAATGCTCAAATAACCGGTGTTTGCCAACCGACCGTTGCCGTACAAC
>JALQWO010000219.1 GCA_023258655.1 Bacteroidia bacterium | reverse complement strand
TAAAAACGACGGCTGGAAGCCGGAGTTTAACTGTCCGATGGACGGTGTATACTTCAGCATCTATTCTCGTTGGGGTGAATGTTTGGTCCGGAAACAACCTATTTCCATTCCGTGGGATGGATATTACCGCGGCGATTTGGTGCAGGAAGGCGTTTATGTGTACATCATAGACGGAATGTACAACGACCCCGTAAAAGGCGGAAAACAAATCAGCAAAGCGGGTACGTTGTTGGTGTTGGATGGCGGGAATTGATCCGAGACCGATCAAGAGGGTATGTCCCCAAAAGAGAGAGGGGGCGCATTGCGCCCCCTCTCTCTTTTGGGGTGGGAAATAAATTATTTCAAATCCAATACGGTAGAACCCATCTTGTAACCGTCGGCGTAAATTTCAATGGTGTATTTGCCGGGCTTCAATTGTGACTCTGGCTTCCATACAGTGGGCTGCACAGGCTTTAACTCGTTTTCAAACACACTGGTCAACTTGTAAGTGTATTTCGAGGACTTGCCATCAATGTCAAATGTGCCACCCTGTCCGCCATTGGCCAAAGTAACGCCTTCGGGACCTGTGATTTTTACATACAATGTTTTTTCACCGGCCTCAGCCACGTTGTTCTCATTGATGCTGAAACTGATTCTGAAGGCTTCCACAGAACTGGCCTTTAAGGTGCCGGTTTCCTTGCCTGTGAGCCACTTCTTTTTCAAAGTTTCTATTTTTACAGAACTCGCTTGTAAACGAGATGCCAAGCTCTTCAATTTCGACTTTTCAGCGGTTAACTTGGTGTTCTCGTTGTTGAGGTTTTCGTTTTGATTGGTCAAAACTTCATTTTTGGCCATCAATTCTTTGTTTTCGGCTTCAACTTGGGCCAAGCGGGCAGTCAAATCAGCCAATTGACGATTCAACTCATCAATGCTCGCCTGACTTTTGGCTTTGTTGCTTTTCAAATCGGCAACCAACTTGCTAATCTCTTTTTTGCGCGCAATCAATTCCTCGGAAAGAATCAAATTGTCACCGGCCAAAGCCAAACTGTCTTTTTGGTATTGTTCCAAAAGCAATTCCGCTTTTGCCAAAGCTTCTTCCTTGCCTTTCAGTGTTTCTTCAACCGCTGTTTTCGCCTTTTCTGTGTTGTCGCGCTCTGTGCTCACGTTATTCAACATGTACAGTAGCACCCCAATGATGATCACCAAAATGGCGATGATGGTGTACAACAGGGGTTTGTTGTTGGATTCGTTTTGGGTTTGCATGTGGGTATGTTTATAAAACTTGTGCAATTAAAACGCAAACTTCTTGCCAAAGCCAATTTTAACCTTGTGATTTGCGATTAATTATGCGCATAACGGAATTGTTGCCCAATTTATTGCTCATCGAACCGAAAGTTTTTGAGGACCACCGTGGGCATTTTTTTGAGAGCTACCGTGAGGATGTATTGGCTGAACACGGCAGCAGTCCGGTGTTTGTTCAAGACAACCAAAGTTTGTCGCACACTGGCATTCTTCGAGGCCTTCATTTTCAACGCGAACCCTACGCTCAAGGAAAGTTTGTTCGGGTTATTACAGGAGCTGTTTTGGATGTGGCCCTGGACATCAGAAAGTCATCGCCTACCTATGGACAGTTTGTTGCGGAAAAACTCACTGCTGCCAATAAACGCATGATGTACATTCCTCCCGGATTCGCGCATGGCTTTTTAACCCTTGAAGACAACACCATTTTTACGTATAAATGTACCAATTATTATCACCCTGCTTCGGAAGGTGGCGTGTTGTGGAATAGTCCTTCGCTGAATATCCCCTGGGGAATCGCAAATCCCGTGCTTAGCGCCAAAGATGAAGTGCTGCCTGATTTTGCCGTCTTTGAAAGCCCTTTTTGATGCGCTTGTCGATTTTTCGCTGTCATGACCACTGAAACAAACCCCAATAAGTCCTCAATCCAAACACCATCGCCCAGTTTGTCAGACGTGCAAGCCATGGTAGATCATTGGATCAAAACCATAGGGGTGCGTTATTTTTCGGAGCTGACCAACACCGCTGTGCTTATGGAAGAGGTGGGAGAGTTGGCCCGTTTAATGTCGCGCAGCTACGGTGAACAATCCTTCAAAGCCGGCGAAAAACAGGGTCCTGAAGCGCTGGGTGAGGAAATGGCGGATGTTCTTTTTGTGCTGGTTTGCTTGGCCAATCAAACCGGGGTTGACCTCACAGAGGCCTTTCACAAAAGCATGGAGAAAAAGACAAAGCGCGATTCAGGTCGTCATCAAAGCAATCCCAAACTCGGATAATTCATTTTGTTGAATTTTTGAAAGTGTAATTTCGGTTTTGTTGAAGAAAAACAAAGCGTCGAGATAATCGTTAACTTTGCATTGCCGTGACAAAATCGACCATTAGTTCCCGAAAATTAGACCACATCGAACTGGCCTTCGAATCACAACTCAGTGATGCGGATCAGCGGTTTTATTACGAGC
>JALQWO010000218.1 GCA_023258655.1 Bacteroidia bacterium | reverse complement strand
GTTGTAAATCAATATATTTGAATATGGACGATTTAAATCCGGTTGTTGCTTTTTTTATACTGGCCTTGGTTCGGGCCATCTATGGGTTGATATGGCTAGCTCCTTTACTCATCATATCCAAATCGTCCAAAACTGCTGGCAGAGAGAAACTTGCATGGATTCTAGCCATGTTGTTTGTGTCTTGGGGTGCTTTCGTGTTTTATCTGCTTTTGGCGCCGTTGAAAAAGCGATAAGATTTGGAAATTCCTGATCCGATCGAAAAGCTGGGGTTATTCTTTGATGAATTTGCATTCTATCCTACCTACGGATGTGGTTAGGTTCAGGAAATAGAGCCCTGTTGAGATGTTTTCGGGCAATTGAAGGACAATTCCGCGTTCACTGAACTCAAATTGATGGCAGTGGTAAAGAACCCGTCCATCGATTGTCGTTATGGTTATTTCATTAACCGCATTGGGGTTTTGAATTGCGATATGCAATGTATTTGAAACCGGATTGGGATAAAGATGCGGGATTTCTATATTGGGTTGCGACGATTGGCTTGTGGTCGTCAACACACAGTTCTTTTGGATGTTCACTACCGTGCTTTTGTTGGTCAAAGAGTCAAAAGTCTTTCCTGCTGTTGGATCTTTCAAAAGGTGGTGTTTGAGCCAAGGTACGAGGAATTGAAATTGAATTTGATGCTGTTCGCTTCGCGATATGGTGGCTTTGGGACTGCATGTGGCCTCGCCAAAGTTGCAAAGAAAATTGTCGTCAGCCATCTGACAGTGACTGCCGCCATTGATGCTCACCAGTGTTTTGCAAGCACTTCTCAGTGAATCATACATGGGTATTTGATGATCTTTAGGAGGGGTAACACAATCGTTCCCGCCGGCAATAATCAAAGAGGGAATGGAAAGTTTGGCAGCCGCAGCAATGGCAGATGGTTTGGTATCAGCAGGGGCCAAGGTTGCCAAAAATTTGATTTTATTGGATTTCTCCGCCGCCAAAAAGGCTGCACCGCCGCCCATACTGTGTCCCATGACACCGTGAATGGTATCTACATGCTCAAAAAATAGGGAAGAGGCGAGTTTGCTTTGTGACTCCAAAGCGGAAATGACAAAAGATAAGTCCTTGCCAAATTCACTGTGCGATGGTGCCGTGTTTCCCTCCGTTTTTGGGAAAATCATGATAAAACCCTGCGGAACAATGGCATTCCAAACATTTTTGTACGCGTCCCACGTCATCACGAATCCATGTCCAAAAGAAATGCTCGGAAACTGCTTTCCACTCACCATAGGGGTGTTATCGCCCGCTGATGTTGCCGGATAATAAATTTCACAGGCAATGCTGCGGTTACCCCTCGATGCATCAGTGAATGTGATACTTGTATGCCCAATGCCATAATTCTGTGCCCCGGCATCGAGCCAAAAACAGAAAAAGGAAATAAGAATGGGTAAATATCTGCACTGCATGGTGTTTCAATGTTACAAATTGTTCTTCGCTTAGACAAAGATTGTGTCCAATTATTAATTTTTTGAGTGTTCGATGGGTTCTTTCAGTGCATTGATTGGTCAATTCTTGGCTTTTGTCGATTCCTTGACAACCCAAACCATTCGGTGATTACATTCGAATAAATTCTTAACGATATGAAAAAGTGCCTTATTCTCCTTCCATGTATGTTCATGTTTGCAACTTCATGGGCGCAAACCCAAGTGAAAATTGTTACGGTTATTGAATCGATCGTCCCCATGGGAATGGGAAGATCTCGTTTGATTGAAACCAATGAGACCATCAATCCTGCGGGACTTACCACCAATCGCACAGATGGAAAAACTTCCGAACAGGGTAAAGTGGACCGTGACGAGGTGAAAGTGGAAAACTTCTCAGAGACCAAATTGCTCAACTTGTTTTCAGGGGTAGGGATTAATTTTCAAAACGTGGCATCCAATGATGCGGTGGTTTCTACCCGTTTGACCCAATTGTTGGCGGAGGGTTGGAAAATCGCCCATGTGACAGGCGGCGTCGAGAGCAATGGGGGACAAGATGATGGACAAGGTATTTTCTTGACCCGATATATTTTGGTAAAGTAGGATTTTGTTAGTGTCGATGCGATGCAGCGTCGCGAACCAACAAAAAAGGCCATTTTTAATGGCCTTTTTTGTTGGTTGATGTAGATAAATCTTGCAGCTTTGATAGAGCGAGGATACCGGATTACTGGAAGCCGAGGTAAGTCATCACGGGATAATGGTCTGAGATATACAATCCCGGTCCGCGGGTGGTGTCATCCACCCAATAGGTATTGACATGGAGATTTTTCACAAAAATGTAGTCGATGGTGGGTCCCGCTTGTTCGGCGTTTTTGGCAAACCCATTGAATGTGCCTTTGTTAGGGGCTGAGGGATTGATGTTCATTTGCACGCTAGTTGCGCTGTAGGCCGTGTTTATGAAATGGTCTAACAGATATCGGATGGGTTTT
>JALQWO010000217.1 GCA_023258655.1 Bacteroidia bacterium | reverse complement strand
AAAGATTGAGTCAGGAAGGGGATGTCTCTACCCAAGTTCTGCACAACGAAGGGGTTTTGCTGTTTGATGGTAACCACCGAACTGTTCAGATTACTCCGACTTTTGCCGAGATTGACGGCGTTGACCATGACCGTTTCAATGGATTCTACATCCGTGGCGGTATCGTCTTGCGATGCAGTGGGTTGGGGTGTGGCGGATCTCTTGTTGGCATCGGATTGCTGCGCGGAAAGGCTGTGGAATGCGAATCCCAGCAAGAGGCAAGAAAGGCGAAGTAGCAGTTGTTTTTTCATGGATGAAGTTTGTTTCATCCGGAGCACGGCCAAGGAGGCGGTGACATTTTCTTGCGCAGGCATTATCCTGATCAAGTGTGCGGGTATAATCTCAGCGCTCTGTGGGAGGCACCCCGAATGATGCCACAAAGATAGGGTTTGCATCGTATTTTTGTTGAAAATGGAAAAATTGCATGGTTTTGTGGTGAGGGTAAATGTTCGCATGGCGAATCGGTTGTCGTTGTTGGGTTTTGTCTTTTTGGGTTTCCTATTCCCGGTTTTTGGTATGGGCGAAGTCAGGGCTTGTGGTGGACGGTCGCCGTATTTTGGTGAGGGCAGTCAGTCACTAATCAACCACAGTTATGCCAATGAGGGGGAGTTTTTGATCAAGCACATGGACATGCGGTTGTCGGTGAATTTTGCCGACAAAACCATAGAGGGCTTGGTAGAATATTCGTTGGTTCATGAGTATCTGCGCGATAACCGGAAGCCCGCTTCGGTGTTGCCGTATCACATCAATCCCAACAGTGGGAATCATGTGTTGTTGTTGGATCACCGGGATATGGACATTTTGGGGGTGTACGAAGGGGGGAGTTTTGATAAGAAATTTGGGAAATTGAAAAAGGGGGCGAAGTCTTTGGTGTATGAAGTTGGCGGTGGTACTGGGGATACGTTGTTGTATGGAAAGCCCTTGGAGATTGAGGTGCCGCGGTCACAATCGAAGATTGTGATTCATTATCGGACCCGGCCTTCGGCCGGGGCCCTTCAGTGGCTGTCGCCCGCACAAACCTACGATCAGACCCATCCATTTTTGTTTAGTCAGAGTCAGGCCATTCTCGCCCGTACTTGGATACCACTGCAAGACAAACCCAGTGTGCGGTTCACGTATACGTCGGAGGTGAGGGTGGTGTGCGGCGCCGCAGGCGCCGCAACAGTTGGCGTTGACGGCAGCAGAACGAGCACAACAGACTGTATTGGTGTGCCGGATCTTGCCGCTGCGCCCATCAATCCCACCGATTTCAACGTGGTGATGAGTGCCGTGAAACTCGGTAATCCCGAGGGTGATCTTATATTGAACAACAAAGTCCATCGCTTCCAGCAGAAAAAACCCATCCCTAGCTACCTCATGGCCATCGCTGTGGGTTCGTTTGGATACAAATCGCTCGGAAAAAATACTGGGGTTTATGCCGAACACAAACTGCTCGATAAGGCCGTTTGGGAATTTGCCGATCTGCAAAAAATGGTCGACGCCGCCAGCGACATGTTTGGGGAATACGCTTGGGGCGATTATAACGTACTGGTTCTTCCGCCCAGTTTTCCGTTCGGGGGCATGGAAAATCCCGTGGTTACATTTGCCACCCCCACCATCATCGCGGGGGATCGGAGTTTGGTGAGTTTGCTCGCGCATGAGTTGGCACACAGCTGGAGTGGAAACTTGGTGACCAACCGCACCTGGGACGATTTTTGGCTCAATGAGGGTTTTACCGTGTATGTTGAATCGCGCATCATGGAACGACTTTATGGGGCCGATTATGCCGATATGTTGCGGGTGTTGGGCAAAGGAGAACTCGACAAAACGCTGGGCTGGATGATGAAGGAATCTCCTGACGATAGTCACCTGCGGCTGCATCTTGGCGATCGCGATCCAGACGAAGGACTCACGGATATCGCTTATGAAAAAGGTCGTTTCTTTTTGATGATGTTGGAGCAGTTGTACGGTCGGAAGGCCTTCGATGAACTGCTGAACCATCATTTTAAACGCTATGCGTTTGGCACAGTAACCACCGATTTGTTTTGGGCTGATTTGAAGGCATTTCATGAAAAGAATGCGCAAACCTTGGGTGTGATGTCGTGGGCGAATTTGGAACCTCTGGTGGCGGCATGGATTGATGGTGGGGGTTTGCCGGCGCCAGGCGTGGGTGGATTTCCAAAGTTGGAGAGCAAGGCGTTTCAGCGAGTGGAACAATTGGTGGCATCGTTGAATTTTATGCAATGGATGGATGTTCAGACGAATATTGAGCCCATGGAAGCGCCGGAAGATGGTTATCGTGAGGTGCAGCGATTTCGACAGTTAGCCCGTTGGACATCTGTTGTAGAGAACATCGACACCACAGGATTTACCACGCATCATTGGTTGCATTTTTTACGTCAATTACAGAAAATCCGTTTATCGCAAGAGCAAATGGAGGC
>JALQWO010000216.1 GCA_023258655.1 Bacteroidia bacterium | reverse complement strand
TCCGCGAGCAACTCAATATCATGGGTTTCTCCTACGATTGGGACCGACAAGTTAAAACCTGCGACCCCAATTACTATCAGTTTACCCAACAGATATTTGCCCTCTTTTTTGAGCATTGGTACAACAAACAAAGTCAAAAAGCCGAACCCATATCCAGCTTGATCGCCCACTTCGAAAATCACGGATCCGATCAACTCCATGCCCACGGCGGTAAAATTGAGTCCTTTACGCCCCAAGAATGGAAGGCAATGTCGGCCCTTCAGCAACACGATATCCTCAATCAATTTCGCCTGGCCTTCATCGATGAAACCACCGTCAATTGGTGTGAAGCCATGGGAACTGTATTGGCCAATGAAGAAGTCATTAACGGACTCAGTGAGCGTGGAGGATACCCCGTTGTTCGCAAAAAAATGAAACAATGGAGCCTCAGAATTACGGCCTATGCCGACCGATTGCTGAGCGGGTTGAACACCCTTCAATGGAGCGATGCCATCAAAGAAATCCAACGAAACTGGATCGGAAAAAGCCAAGGGGCTGAAATCGACTTTGTGGTTAGAGGCACCCTCAAAACCCTAAAGGTTTTTACTACCCGTCCCGATACCATTTTTGGTGCTACCTTCATGGTGGTCGCACCTGAACTTGAAAATTTACAGGAGTTCTGTTCCGAAGACCAATGGCCTGCCGTACAAGCCTATGCCAACAAAGCCAAAAATCGTAGCGAAATCGATCGTATGGCCGATACCACCAAAACAGGCGTATTCACTGGCATGGAAGCCATAAACCCATTCACCGGTGAACCCATCCCCGTCTGGGTCAGCGATTATGTTCTCGCCAATTACGGCACAGGTGTAATCATGGCTGTACCCGCTCATGACGAACGCGATTTTGCCTTTGCCACTACCTTCAATCTCAACATCATTCCCGTAATCAAACCGACCAACGGCGAATTAGAACTTCCCCTCAAAGAAGCCTTCAGTGCCAAAGATGGGGTGTGTTTTAATTCCGGGTTCCTCGATGGACTTTCTGTGAAAGAAGCCATCGCCGCGGCCATCGAAAAAGTTGAAAAAGCCGGATGGGGACAAGCCAAAGTCAATTACAAATTGCGCGAAGCCGGATTTGGACGACAGCGCTATTGGGGTGAACCCTTTCCCATCGTTTTCGACCATGAAGGCATTCCCCAACTTGTGAATCAATTGCCAGTGGAACTGCCCCAAGTGGAAAGCTATAAACCCACCGGCAATGGAGAAAGTCCTCTTTCAGCTGTTTCGCAATGGGTCAATACACCCCACGGAAAAAGAGAAACCGACACTATGCCAGGATGGGCCGGAAGCAGTTGGTATTTTCTCCGTTATACAGATCCACAGAACACCCAAGAACTCGCATCCAAAGAAGCCCTGAGCTACTGGCAACAAGTAGACCTTTACGTGGGTGGTTCCGAGCATGCTACCGGACACCTGTTGTACAGTCGCTTCTGGACAAAATTCCTCTACGATTTGGGATACATTACCTGGGATGAACCCTTTCAACGTTTGGTGAATCAAGGGATGATTATGGGTGAAGACGGACAAAAAATGAGTAAGCGCTGGGGTAATGTGGTAAACCCCGACGACGTTTGTGCTCAATACGGTGCAGATACTTTGAGAATGTATGAAATGTTCTTGGGTCCTCTGACCGATTCAAAACCCTGGAACACCCACGGAATTGAGGGCGTAAGCAGATTCTTCGGTAAATTTTGGCGTTTGTTTTACGAGGGAGAACAGTGGGCCGTTACCCAAGAGGCACCCACAGCGGCTGAACTCAAAATCCTGCACAAGACCATCAAAAAAGTCACCGAAGACATCGAATCGATGAGTTTTAATACCTCCGTTTCCGCCTTCATGGTGGCCACCAACGAATTGGGCACATTGAAATGTCGTAAAAAAGAAGTGCTTGAGACTTTATTGATTTTGATGGCGCCCTTTGCCCCACATATCACCGAAGAATTGTGGAGCCAGCTAGGAAATACCAACAGCATTCACATCGCCTCTTGGCCCAAATACGATGCCAGTCACTTGGTGGAAAATTCTTTCAGTTATCCCATCAGCATCAACGGAAAAACACGCGCTCAAATTGAATTTGAATTAAACGCAAGCGAAGCCGATATCCAGGCCACTGTGCTTAGTCACGAGCTCGTGGTAAAATGGATGGAAGGAAAACCCTTGAAAAAATTCATCCTTGTAAAAGGAAGAATCATCAATGTAGTGGTGTAATCACCCGGCTGATTCGGCCGCAATGGTCGCCGTTTGACCCTCAAACGCTATCACCATACCGGGATAGAGTTTGTTTCTCCGTCTAAATTCTTGAACTTGATTTACATAGACCAACCCATGGTCTATCACCTCGTTGGCCATCGCGCCACTTTCAACCCAACCCATCAATTTCAGGGCTTGGTTCAATTGGATGAACGGGGTGTGTATCGTGAGCGTTTCCATTAAA
>JALQWO010000215.1 GCA_023258655.1 Bacteroidia bacterium | reverse complement strand
TACTGCGCAGTGAAAAATACCAGCAATGCGGGCAATACAATCAAACAAAGTAAAAAGATGGTGTCAGTGCCCGCAGGGAAAATGGACAAGGGCGTCAATGCAACAAGAAATTCCATTCAACAAAGATACAAAGCGTTTATCGACAAGTTTACCTACTTTCCTTCTGCGGTTGTATTTTTGTATTTATGGAAACCGCAACACCCGCTGTAGAAACTGCTCCTGTTACTTTCACCACTTCTGCCATGGAAGAATTGCATCGCTTACAAGCCAATTTGGAACTCGCTGAAGACGCTTATTTGCGCATCGGCGTGAAAGGTGGTGGATGCTCTGGCATGAGTTATTTGTTGGCTTTTGACAAAAAAGAAGAAGGCGATAACGAATATGAAGTAGAAGGTATCAAAATGGTGATGAACAAGGCCCATGTGATGTATGTTCTCGGAATGCAAGTGGATTGGGAAAATGGATTGGCCAACCGTGGCTTCTCATTCAACAACCCCAACGCAACTTCTACCTGCGGCTGCGGACAGTCGTTCTCTGCCTAAGGCGTGTCGTTGTTCGCCGAAAATATCAAACAAGGTTTGGGCTCGGTCAAGGCTCATGCTACCCGTGCAGTCATTACCTCAAGCATTATCGCCATAGGCATTGCAGCACTGGTCGGGATTTTAACGAGCATCAGTGCGATGCAAATCGCAGTGACAAAGACCTTCAGTAAAATGGGGTCTCAGAGTTATACCATACGCAACGCGGCCGGTGTTCGTCGTTTTGGAGAAGCCGATGCCAGCGAGCCGATATCCTTTGAACAAGCTTGGGAATTCCAAAAGCGGATGGAAGCCAAAGGAGCGATGGTCGCCTTGCAAGTCAATGCCGATTTTACAGCGAAGGCCTCCTTTCAGTCGGCTGAAACCAACCCCAATGTGCGGGTTCTGGGTGTGGATGCCGATTATTTGAAAACCGCCAATTACGAGCTCGCTGCGGGTCGTGCCTTTACCGATAATGAGGTAAACCATGCGGTGCCGACCGTGGTGGTGGGACAAGAAATCGTTGATAAACTCTTCCCTGAATCCACGCGTCAAGATCGGGCCATCAATCAGGTGATTGCCGTCAATGGAAAGCCCTATCGGGTGGTGGGTCAATTGCAAACGAAAGGGTCGAGCATGGGCATGAGCGGTGGCGATCGCGTGATTTTTTTGCCAGTGACCCGGGCTAGGCGCGACATGAAAATGGCCAGCGACAATTGTGTAATCACGGTAGCAGTGGACAAAGTTGTGGATCTTGAGGCTAGTATGAGCGAAGCGTACAGCATGATGCGAAGAATCAAGCGATTGAAGCCGGAGGATGAGGATAATTTTGTGTTGCAGCAGAGCAGCGCGATGGCCAAGGAGGCTTTGGAAAATATTAAAATGGTATCTGGTGTGGGTACGGTCATTGCGATTATCACCTTGTTGGGCGCGGCCGTGAGTTTGATGAATATTATGCTGGTATCTGTAACCGAGCGCACCCGAGAAATCGGTTTGCGAAAGGCGTTGGGCGCTACTGCCCGGCAAATCAAAAATCAATTTTTGGTTGAAGCGGTGGTTATCTGTCAGATCGGTGGCTTGGGCGGCATTATTTTGGGCCTGATTATCGGCAATCTGGTGGGGGCGGCCTTGGGCGCGGGTTTTGTCGCACCTTGGGAATGGATGGTCTTGGCTTTGGTGGTGTGTGTGGTTGTGGGGCTTGTTGCGGGTTTGTACCCAGCACAGAAGGCGGCGAAATTGGATCCGATCGAAGCGTTGCGCTTCGATTAGGGGGTGCCTGTTCAATTGTTCGTTTCGGATGCCTCGGTGGGCATCTCATTTTTCTCTTTCAAGCCGACAAAAAGTAGTGGTTGTGATTTTGTCCGTTTCACCCGTGGTGGGGTTGCTGCCAGACGAGCTGGTGGTGGATTCTATAATCAGTAGCCATGTGTTTTTCACTCAGGCAATTACGGAATTTTCAGATGAATTCCTGCTGTTTGGATTTGGAATTTGGTTAAGGGAAGCCAAATCTCAAAGGAGAGCTGGGTGTTAAACAAGAAGAGGGAGGCTTAAATGTTATTTCTTTTTAAATGAAAAATAAATACAAATTAATGATAAAATCAAGAATAGAATTAGTTGTATTGTTGCGAACTTCCTTATTTTAAATGAAGTATCTATTAACTGATTAGATTTTATTCCAAATCTTTCAATAACATTTTTTAGGTCTAATTCAATTCCTAAATATAGAAATAAATAAATTATCATTACTATTATGATTACTCCAATTACCAAGTAGTTTTTCATAATTATCTTCTTCTATTACTAAATGACGAACCACTACTTGAATGCCATGCCTCCCTCTTGTTTACTGGGTAAAAATTTTTCTATCGGATAGAACCGAAGAGAATTACATAAACGGAATCTTGCAAACGGTGGCTTTGAGCAATTTGCCGCGCACTTCTACATAGATTTCTGAACCCGCCGCAGAAAACTCAC
>JALQWO010000214.1 GCA_023258655.1 Bacteroidia bacterium | reverse complement strand
TGCGATCCAAGGCGCGGCAGTAGGGTCCGTAGGAACCTTTGCTGTTGGCCAATTGGTTTACGATAGCACCCGCATCAATCAACCAAGCGATCACGGCACTGTCGGCCCAAGTAGGAGCGGGGTAGTTAAATACATTGGAGTATTTGCTTTTGCCATTGATGAGGTCGTTGACCATGTCTTCCCTGCTTTTTCCCAACGTTTCAGCGGCGCTGTACAGCAGCTGGGCATGACCCACTTCATCCTGTACTTTGGCCATCAGGGCCAATTTGCGACGGAATCCGGGGGCGCGGGTAATCCATGTGCCCTCGGGCAAGGCTCCGATGATTTCAGAGTGAGCGTGTTGCTCAATCATTCTCACCAATTGCTTGCGATATTCTTTGGGCATCCAATCTTTGGGTTCGATTTTGTCGCCAGCGGCGATGCGTGCTTCGAATTCAGCCAATTTGATGGGATCTTCGTCGGCCAAAATGCTGTGCACTTTGCTACCGTCTGTTTCGATGTAAGCGTTTCCGTACATATGAATGTGTTTAGTTTTTTTGTAATCCTGAGAGAATAAATTGGGTTAGTTTCTGGGCGATTTCTTTCGGTTCCATATCGCCTTGAGGTCTGTACCATTCACCCACCCAGTTGAGCGAGGCGAGGATGGTGAGCGTGGCAAACTTGGGGTCAACGTCTTTGAATTCCCCTTCTTCGAAACCAAGAATCACGATGTCGCGAAATTCTTTTTCATACAAATCACGACGTTGAATAAACTGTGCGCGTTTGTCGTCTGATAAATGTCGCCACTCATGCACAAACAGGTGCGATGCGTTAAGATCCTGGGTGAGTGCTTGAATGTGGTTGTGGATGGCCATGGCCAATTTCTCAGCGGCGTTGAAGTAGATGTCGTTCACTTCTTTGATGCCTAGTTCCAATGTCTCTGCCAATCCGAAGCAGGTGTCGACCAGAATTTCTTCTTTCCCTTTGATGTGGTTGTACAAGCTTGCGGCCTCCATGTTTACCGAGCTGGCAATGTCGCGCATGGAGGTATTCAAATACCCTTTTTTGCGCATCAAGCCCAAGGCGGTTCCCATGATTTCTTGCCGACGTGTCATTGTAACAAACACAAAACTAACTAACACTTGTTAGTTTTCCAAATATTTGTGGAACAATGGTTGAAATCAAACGAATCAAGGTTACTGCGTATTAACTTTGTTGACATTGGTTGGGGTTTGTGACGGGTACGAAGAAATGAAATAATATAGGCCTGACAATTTGAAAGATATGTTATTTAAAAACCACCTTTTGATTTTATTGTCTTCTATCAGTATTGGTTTGTTTGGCCAAGCAGTGAAGACCTTTGTTTTTGTTGGTACATACACGAACGGTCAGCCAGATAAAGGAATCTATGTTTATTCGTTAAACAGTCGCAATGGCAAACTCAAAAAGGTCTTTAGTTGTCAGGGCATTACGAATCCCTCATACATTACACTGTCGCCGAACGGTGACTTTCTGTATGCTTGCACGGAAACAAAGATGCCCATTAACGGGAGTGTTTCAGCCTTTCGCATTGATACCGCACGTGGTGTGCTGACCTTTTTAAACAAGCAATCGAGCCACGGAGAAAATCCCGTTTATGTGTCGTGCAGCGCAAACAATGAACACCTCGTAGTTGCGAATTACACGGAAGGAAACATCGCTGTGTTGAAGACCAATTCCGATGGTAGTTTAAATCCGGCCTCGCAAATTGTGCCGTTTCACGGCGGTGGTCCGAACGCGAATCGACAAGACAAAGCCCACATTCATGCGGCTGTATTTTCGCCAGATTTTCGTTATGTGTTCTGCCCAGATTTGGGGTCAGATAGGATTCGAGTTTTCCAATGCGCATCAAACGACACACAAACGCTGAAACCGATGACAGATAAAGACTATCGTGCTTCTCCAGGCAGTGGTCCTCGACATTTTACATTTCATCCCAATGGCGCGTTCGCCTATTGCATTGAAGAGCTTAGTGGCACTGTTTCGGCCTTTGACTATCACAACGGTCACTTAGATACCATACAAAGGGTGTTTGCCTACTCAAAAAAACAGGATGAATATAACAGTGCCGACATTCATGTTTCGCCCGATGGATTGTTTCTGTATGCATCCAACCGGTGGGATCAGGAAAATACCTTGGCTATTTTTGCGATCGACCAAGTCACTGGTAAGCTAACACTGATCGGACATCAATCGACCTTGGGAGATCATCCTCGGAATTTTGCCATCGATGTTCAAGGGGATTTTCTGTTAGTCGCCAATCAAGTCACAAACAATATTGTGGTCTTCCGGCGCAATAAGCAGACAGGCCTGTTGTCTAAAATTCGTCAAGAAATCAAAGTTCCCAGTCCGTCGTGTGTTCAAATCCGGACCTACGGCAATTAGCCTACAATCAAACAAACCTCAGTGCCTTCGCTACATCCTCCGGTGTGTCAATGGCCCGTTTTCCTTTCAGCGAGTGTAATGCTTGTGTTGTTTTGAATTGCTCC
>JALQWO010000213.1 GCA_023258655.1 Bacteroidia bacterium | reverse complement strand
AAGGGTTCGGTACAGGAGGCAGGCTGGTACCAACAATATCAACTCGACGATCCAATGATTCGGATCACGTATTTGCCCACCCGACATTGGTGCAGGCGTTGGATTACAGATACCAATAGGCATTTGTGGGGCGCTTTTGTGATAGAAGTGGGAGGGAAGGTGATTTATTTCGGCGGCGATTCAGGTTATGGAAAGCATTACGCGGAAACCCGTGCGTTGTTCCCGCATATCGATGTGGCCATTTTGGGCATTGGGGCTTATCAACCGGAGTGGTTTATGGAGTCGAACCATTCTTCACCAGCGAAAGCCTACCAATCCTTCTTGGATTTGGGCGCCGACTACATGGTGCCCATGCACTATGGAACTTTTGATTTGAGCGATGAACCCATTGGGGAGCCTGCCGAAAATTTATTGCGGATTGCCACAGAAAATAAAATGACCCAGCGGGTGTTGATACCGGCACTGGGTCAAAATATTATGGAAATGACGATGAAATGATAACTGATCGCCATCGCCCAAAACGAGGAGATTAGTTCATCATCGCTTCTGTCAAGGACATGCTGGGTTTACCTTTTTTCTTGGTTTTGTTTTTCTTGGGCTTTGCAACAGGAGTTGAGGACTCTTTTGCGATTTCGGTCACCGTTACCGATGTGACCGTCGGTTCAGTGTCTGATGAAGGATTGGATGGCTCTACTGCAATGGATGGGTTTTCACTGTCCTTGTTTTCCATGAGTGAAGTGGCCGATGGCATATCGGCTTGTACAGAGTCTGAGGTTGTTTCTTCGTCATCATAGTACATTTTTCCTCCCAAGTATCCCAATTCGCAGCCATTGTTGCTTCTTGCTCCAAAGGTCAAATGGCAACTATCTGCTTTGTCGCGAACACCATCGCCATCACTATCTTTTTGCATGCCAATATTGATGTTTAGACCGAATCGCACCGATTGATAATGACTCTGATCATAGGCAGTAATACCCGAAATGTTGTTAATGGCTAACCATGGTTGAATGGGTCCCATGTTAAGGCTCATGCCAACAGAAACATTGTGTTGGATGTTGTTGAAGTCGTACATGGAATATCCCAAACGCACATCAATCCATTCGCCCAATTCCTTGTGCACATTGACACTGGCAAAGGATTTATCGCCTTTAACCCCGTAACCGCTTCCATAAGCCAGTTGTACATAGGAACGAGGTGAGAGGAAATACTCCACCCCCAAGGTGTATCGCTGGTGTAACCGGGTGGAATAACTTGTTAGCGGGGTGCTGTGGTTGTCAAAGGCTTGGGCCATGGAATCCATGAGCGCATCCTGTATTTTAACATTTTTAATGTCATTGGTTACACTCGTATCGAGTCCGGTGAATGTCCAAGGTTTGTCTATCATGTGATGAGATTCGGCGCCTAGGTCCCAAAGGATGGAACCCACGTTATTCATGGATCCGGAAATACGCCATTGACTGTTAGCACGATAGACAAAACCAAAGCCCCAAGCAGAACCTTTGTTGTATCCCAACGGATTGGAGAGTATGCCATCGGCAACGACTTGACCTACGTCATAACTGCTGTCATTGAGCGCTTTAAGAACATTTAGTCCCATGAGGGATGTTTGCGCATCAAAGGCGCCACCCATTTTGATTTGGTATATGGTGTTGACGTTGGTGTCGGTTTCCAAATACCCATAGGCCGTTTTCAAGTTCGCATGAGCTATGCCGTAAATGCTGCTGTAACTAACGCCCAAATTCAACTTATTGCCGAAAGCGCGACCGTAAGAAAATTTGGCTTCATTGTACATCATAAATTCAGATCCTGAAAGGTCGACATTGGCGCGTTTGCCAAAATATTCCTGGTTTCCAAACATGGCCAATCCCAAAATGTCTTTGGGGATGTTGATTTGTCCCATGGTTTGGTTTGACACATTGAAACCGAAATAACTGTTTTTGCCTTTGATGCCCGCATTCAATATCTCCAGGCGATTGTCAAATGCGATATTCAGATTGACATTGGGATCGTTGATGATGTTTCGGATGGTTGTGGGTGCATCGGTTGCCGAATTGAAGAAAGTATTGATGTTGAACCCTGGATGGTATGCTTCGAAGTAATTACTCGAACCCAAGCTCACTTTGTATTGTGGCATGAAGGCAGGATTGGCATAAGTCGATTGGGCCAGGTGTCTGTTGTTGTAATCCAAGCCGGTTTGGGCAAAGCCGATGCCTTGGAATGCCAAGGAAATTCCGATGATGAGGAAGTTTTTTTTCATGGTTTCCAAATTATTGACCTGCGAGTTTTGCACGGAAGGCGATGGCGATATCCAACTGATTGTCGGTGTGGATGTTCACCGATTGAGAACCTTTGTTGTAGGTATAAAAATGTGTTACAAAGATCAATTTCTGGGCAAATTTGGTGTCTGTGGCGATGTTGGCCAATGTCTCTTTGTCAAGCAAGAAACTCGTCATATTCTCAGTGCGGGTAACCACTTTGCCTGTGGCATCGGGTACACCTGAGGCAACCAACG
>JALQWO010000212.1 GCA_023258655.1 Bacteroidia bacterium | reverse complement strand
GTGGCGTTGGCGAATTCGGGAGACTTGAAGGAAGACGCCGCCTTGGCGGTGTTAAAGTTGAGCGGAGAAAATCCCACTTGCGAACAGGTATTGGCCTATGTGGAGGTGTTAGAGCCCATCACCCAAAGTCGGGAAACAAAGCAAAATTGCTGGCAGACCATGATGTACTGCTACGCCAAATCAGGCAATTCAGCGGGATTGGAGGCGATTTCAGCCAAGGTTCTTGCCGATAATGGTACGCCGGCGGAAATGCGTACAGAGGCCAAGCTTACTTTGGTGAAAGCGGATATTAAAAATGGTAAGACCGACAATGTTTTGGTGGATTTGAAGAGCATTTACACCAAGGACAACAACCGGTTTGCGGCAGAGGCGAAATACGTGGAGGCTCAGTATTTGTATTCAATTGACAGTTTGGAGTTGTGCAAGACCTCTTGTTATGCCGTATTGGACGATTTCAATGGTTACGATTTGTGGGTAGGTAGGGCTTTGATTTTGTTGGGCGATGCCTTTAAGAAAGAAGGGGATTTGTTCAATGCGAAAGCTACCTGGAATGGGGTGATTGAGAATTTTGACGTGGCTGATTTGAAAAAAGAAGCCAAAGCCAAGTTGGATCAACTGGCAAAAGAACAAGCGAACAAGCCGTAAGGCAAAATTGGTCGATTTCATATGGTTACAAAGGGGCGGCAACGCCCCTTTGGTTTTTAATGTCTAACTTCGGTATGATGAAAGCCGCAATAAAGACATGGATGACGGTTGCAGGCTGCGCCTTGATATGCCAAGAAGCAGCTGCGCAACAACCGATCTGCGGCAAAGAGTTTCTCACCAAATATGTCAATTATCAACTGAAAGAAACGGGTTACCGGAATTTGGAGGTGAATGGAATTCGCTATGCCAATAAAGGGTATTGGGTCTCGGGGTTTATTGAAAAAGTAGCCACCGCGAATCGCGATTTTTTCTTGGCCAAACTCAACGATACGGGGGGCGTGGTATTTACCAAAGTTCTCGGCGATGTTCCACAAGAAGGCGGTTACTGCAGTGCTTTGCCGGTATCTGATGGGTGTTTGATTTCTGGGCGAAGCAATGGCAGTAAGGATGTTGCCATCCTTTCTAAAGTGACGGATGCTGGAAATATCGCCTGGACAAAAACCACCGAATCGGTTACAGGAAAATATGATGCCATTCGGGGAGTCCACATGGATGAGGCCAACAATCAAATCGTGGCGGTTGGCACCGGGATGCAGCAGACAGGAAAGGCGAATGTGATGATATTGAGTTTGGATAAAAATGGGAATACTCGCTGGACGAGGAACATTGATTTGGGGGGTGCGCAACATCATTTGAACGCCATCAAGAAAGTAGATAGCATCTATTTCATCGCCGGATGGGCTATGTTTTCTAGCGTGTGGAAGCCTACATTGATTCAAGTCTCAGAAACCGGGAGAATCATTCAAGGACAATATGCCGACGTCTCGGAAAATGCCATTTACGTAGATATGGAAGTCAGTCCCTCAGGGAAATTGTATCTGTTGGGATTTTCCATTGTCTCTGGCCGACAGTATGGCTTTTTGACGTGTATGTCGAATCAAGGCAACGTGATTTGGCGCAAGTACTTGGGATATGGGAATAGTGATTTTGGCGATAATTTGTTCTATGATGGTGGTGAATTATGGGTTTTTGGACAAACTACGTCCGGTGTTGGCAAAAGGGAATTTTTCGTCAAATACGATACCACGGGTACGGTGAAGAATCGTGGCGGTTTGTATGAGGCTCCATTTGCCTTTGCTGCAAAAATCAATGGCTGGCCTGTGGGTAGGTCTCACTTTGGGGGAATTGCGGTTGTGGGTTTGGATAACAAATCGGCGAGTACCACCCATTTTGAGATCATGTTCACCAATCCCTGCGATCCGTCGAGTTGTTCGGTGAATGCCGATGTGGATTTGATTTCGCGGGATTATCTGGTTGCAGAAAAAGGTGTTACACTGCCATCAACAACATCAACCAATGGATCTTTGGTGGATGTTTCCATCAATTCTTTGGAATTGTCGGTGTCTGAAAAATTCTCCTGTTACCGCAACTGTACTTTCAACGCGCCTCGGACAATTCCGCTGACAAAATCGGTGTGTAACTCATCCATCGACAAGGTGACGGTGAATGCGCGCTATTTGGATTATCAGTATGAATGGGAAAATGGTGACACGGCTGCTTACAGGGAATTTACCAAACCGGGGTTGTATTGGGTGAAAACATACAATGACTGTGGCAGCAGGAGAGATACACTGATTGTTTTTGGGATACAAGTTCCGGCCAAAACAAATTTGTTGGATTCTTTGTATTGCTACAAGGGATGGACGTATTTGGCAGATATCACTCCACAGGACCAAACGAACATTTTATGGGAAAATGGAGATACTTCATGGCGACGTGCAATCACTGTTACAGGGAAATATTGGTATACGATCAGCAATCGCTGTGGGATTTGGAAAGATACCTTTGACGTTGCGGAAGATCAGCCCCCGAAAT
>JALQWO010000211.1 GCA_023258655.1 Bacteroidia bacterium | reverse complement strand
GGCCTGTCCGTGTGCCCTATTGTTGTCGGTAACCTTTACGCACGGACATTTGCTCACGTTGTTGGCCAAGAATGGGTTGTACGTGAGGGGGGCGGCGGCATTGGAATCGTGGAGAAACATCAATCTATCTATTTTCGACAAAACCGGCACGTTGACTCAGAGTGGAAAACCCACAATCTCTTTCGAGGGTCGTATTTTGGATGCGCATACTTGGGATGCATTGGGAGCCTTGGCGTTGGAGAGTGTTCATCCGTATGCGCGGAAGGTGGGGCAGTGGTTAGACCGACCCAAGGTGCCCGTTGCTCAGGTCCAGAATGTGGTTGGCAGCGGGGTTGTGGGGACCGTGGATGGGGTAGCGTATCGGCTGGGGAACCGGGCTTTTGTTGGGTTGAGTGCTGGGTATTCCGTTTCGGAGGACGGCAAACTGGTGAAGGGGGAAGCGGTGGATACCTTGGCTGATAGTCAACAGGGAAGTGGCGAAATCTGGTGCTCGGCTGCGGGCGAAGTTGTGGGCAGGTTCTTGTTGTTGAGTCGTTACAGAGAGGGGTTGAAGCCCATGTTGTTAGACTGGAAGAAGCAGGGGGATGTGGTGGTGCTTAGCGGCGATACTGCGCAAGAACGTGCAGTTTTAGGGGCTTTGCTGTGGTCGGATGCGGAAATGAAGTTTGAGCAGAAGCCGCATCAGAAACAGGCCTTTGTGGTTGAGGCGCGCAAACAAGGGAAGAAAGTGATGATGGTAGGCGATGGTTTGAATGACGCCGGTGCATTGATGGAGGCGGATTTTGGCATTGCTGTTTCCGAAGACATGGGCTATTTTTCTCCGGGCTGCGATGCCATATTAATGGGAGATTCGATGCCGAAATTGCATGCCTTGTGGCGCATGGTTAAGCGCGGAAAACGGGTGATTTGGTGGAGTTTCGCCTTGAGCATTGCTTACAATGTGGTTGGCTTGAGCTTTGCGATTAAGGGGGATTTGAACCCGATGATCGCGGCCATTTTGATGCCTGCGAGCTCTATCAGTATCGTCTTGTACACTTGGTTGGCTACGTTGTGGGGCGGACGGCGAGAGGGACTCAAAATCCAATCATAAAAACATGATAATTATCACACTTCACCTTGAGGCTTGTCATTGTGATTGAGCCGATTGCGCTGTCATTTTGAGTATTGAAATAATACCATTATGTCCGTTGTCATTCTTCTCATGATTTGCAGTATTTGCGTGGCTGGCGGCTTTTTGTGGGCGTATTTATGGAGTGTCAAAAAAGGACAATTCGATGATTTGGAGGCGAGTGGGTTTCGGATCCTTCACGACACTACACCGAAAAAAGAAAACAATCACATCAGTAACAATAATTCTTAACCTATATGCAACTAGAACGTTTTTCCTACGACAACAAGATTGTAAAGTGGTTTGCTACGGCAACCATTGTTTGGGGCGTAGTTGGGTTTTTGGCGGGGTTGTTAATTGCATTGCAATTGGCATTTCCGGCATTAAACTTTGACTGGGCACCAACCACCTTTGGCCGCATGCGTCCGGTACACACCAATGCCGTGATTTTCGCTTTTGTGGGCAACGGGATTTTTATGGGGGTTTACTACTCATTACAGCGTTTGGTGAAGGCGAGGTTGTATAGTGATTTGCTTAGCAAAATTCACTTCTGGGGATGGCAGCTCATCATTGTGTTTGGGGCTTTGTCGTTGTGGATGGGCTACACCACCGGTAAGGAGTATGCTGAATTGGAGTGGCCTTTGGATATCGCCATTACCTTGATTTGGGTGGTGTTTGGTGTGAACATGTTCGGAACCATCTTGAAGCGTAGGGAGGGACACCTTTACGTGGCCATTTGGTTTTACATCGCGACATGGGTGACTGTGGCGATGTTGCACATCGTAAATAGCATCGAATTGCCCATCGAATTCATGAAGAGTTACAGTTGGTATGCCGGCGTTCAGGATGCGTTGGTACAGTGGTGGTATGGTCACAATGCGGTGGCTTTCTTTTTAACCACGCCCTATTTGGGTTTGATGTACTATTTCTTGCCCAAGGCGGCGAATCGTCCGGTGTATTCATATCGGTTGTCGATCATCCACTTCTGGGCCCTGATTTTCATTTATATCTGGGCGGGTCCTCACCATTTGTTGTACACTGCTTTGCCTGATTGGGCTCAGAGTTTGGGTGTGGTATTTTCGGTGATGTTGATCGCGCCGAGTTGGGGTGGTATGATCAATGGATTGTTGACATTGCGTGGCGCCTGGGATCGGGTTCGTGAGGATGCGGTGTTGAAATTCATGGTGGTGGCAATCACTGCTTACGGTATGGCCACTTTTGAGGGTCCGATGTTGAGTTTGAAGAATGTGAATGCGATTTCGCACTTCAGCGATTGGACCATCGCACACGTGCACGTGGGGGCTTTGGGATGGAATGGTTTCTTGACGTTTGCGGTATTGTATTGGTTGATCCCACGCTTGTGGCGCACAGAATTGTATAGCAAATCCTTGGCGAATGCACACTTTTGGTTGGGTACTTTGGGGATTGTGTTTTATGCGGTGCCGATGTATTGGGCTGGATT
>JALQWO010000210.1 GCA_023258655.1 Bacteroidia bacterium | reverse complement strand
CCGTGGATTGCCGAAGAACAAGGCCTTGATCAAGTTTTTGGGCGAAAGCGGTATGCGGAGTGTGTTGACCAAAACTGAAAACCACTATTTGCAAGACCAACAGAAAGAAATGCCCTTGGCAGATTCTCCTTTGTATTTCACGATTGAAGAAAAAACCAACAGTGTAGAGTTGACGGAAAAGGGCTTGGAATTGATCACCCAAGGAGAAGCCGATGCCAACTTCTTCGTGTTGCCCGACGTAGGATTCGAAATGGCTGAAATCGAGCGCAGCCAGCACAGCGAAGCGGAAAAGCTGAAGTTAAAAGACGCGCTGATGCAGGAGTTTGCAGAGAAGAGCGAACGCATCCACTCCGTACAGCAATTGCTGAAGGCCTACACCTTGTTCGAACGCGATGTTGAATATATTCTGACCGAAGGCAAAGTAAAAATCGTTGACGAGCAAACGGGTCGTGTCATGGAAGGCCGTCGTTACTCTGACGGTTTGCACCAAGCCATCGAAGCCAAAGAAAATGTGCGCGTAGAGGCGGCAACGCAGACCTATGCCACCATCACCTTGCAAAACTATTTCCGCATGTACCACAAATTGGCGGGTATGACGGGTACCGCCGAAACGGAGGCGCAGGAATTGTGGGATATCTATAAGTTGGGTGTGATGGTCATCCCTACCAATCGCGGTATTTCTCGGATCGACCAAGAAGATTTGGTGTACAAATCGAAGCGGGCCAAATACAATGCGGTAATTGAAGAAGTGGTGCAATTGAGCACGGCGGGCCGACCTGTATTGGTGGGTACTACGTCGGTGGAAGTGAGTGAGTTATTGAGTCGCATGTTGAAGTTGCGTGGCATCAAGCACAACGTGCTGAATGCGAAGCAACACCAAAACGAAGCAGGCATTGTGGCCGAGGCCGGTTTGAAAGGGGCCGTTACCATTGCCACCAACATGGCAGGTCGAGGTACCGATATCAAAATTGACGATGAAGTGAAATCATTGGGTGGTTTGGCGATCATTGGTACGGAGCGACATGATAGCCGCCGGGTTGACAGGCAGTTAAGAGGTCGTGCCGGCCGTCAGGGTGATCCCGGAACTTCTCGTTTTTATGTGAGTTTGGAGGATGATTTGATGCGCATTTTTGGTTCTGAGCGTGTGAGTAAATTGATGGACCGTTTTGGTTATGGCGAGGACGATGTGATTGAAAACAGCATGATGACCCAGACCATTGAGCGAAACCAAAAGCGCATGGAGCAGAACAATTTCGGCGTGCGGAAGCGTTTGCTGGAGTACGACGATGTGATGAACAAACAGCGAACCAACATCTACCGCATGCGAAGCAATGCGTTGTTTGGTGAGCGCTTGAGTATCGACCTGAGAAACATGTTGTACAACTGGTGTCAGGAAACGGTAGAACAATACAAAAATGGCGGTCAATACATGGATTTGGAAATGGAAGTCATCCGTACTTTGGCCATGGACTTACCTTTCAACGAAGAGGAATTCCACAATGCCAAAACGGCCGAGGAATTGGCAGACAAATTGTTCGACGACCTTACCCATCGTTACGCGCAGAAGGCCGAAGCCATGCGCACGCAAGCGCTGCCCGTATTCAAGAGCATTCGCGCTGAACAAGGCGAACGCATTGAAAACGTAGTTGTCCCAATGACCGACGGAACACATCAGTATCAACTCACCGTAAACATGCAGAAAGCCTTGGAATCTGACTGCAGGGCCATGATTCACGAGTTGGAAAAGAGTGCAACACTGTCTGTGCTAGACGATGAATGGAAAGAACATTTGCGCGAATTGGATGAATTGAAACAGAGTTCACACAACGCCCAATACGAGCAAAAAGATCCCCTGTTGATTTACAAGATTGAGAGTTTTGAGTTGTTCGGCAAAATGCTGCAACGCATCAACACCCAGGTATTGGGCATGTTGTTCCGGGCCAGAATTCACGCCGAAAACGAAGTAGCCGAAGCCAGACCCACGTTGAAACGCCAGGACCCAAAAATCCAAACGAGCAGACCGGAAATGGAATCCATGGGCGGTGGCGGCGACATGCCTGCAGAGATGAGTGCCCCAGCACCAAGACCTACCCAGAACCCCATCATCAATGACATGAAGATTGGACGCAACGACCCCTGTCCCTGCGGCAGCGGCAAAAAGTTCAAAGCTTGCCATGGCAAAGACTGATTCTACAAATCATCCACAGTCTGATCCACAGTCTGATTCAAAGATTGATTCAAAGTCTAACTCCAAGATTGATTTGAGGATTCAATCTATAGTTGATTCTAAGATTGACTCAATAGTTGATCCCAAGATTGACAGGACGAATGCATCGGTTAACAAGCCCGGAGAACCCGATTATTATTTCGAGAATGGATTCATGGTATTTACCAGAGCCTATCACGAAAAACGGGGTTTTTGTTGCGGCAATGGCTGCAGACACTGTCCTTTCACACCCAAGCATCGAAAGGGAACACGGGATATTCTCCCCCTTTCCCACTAAAGTATGAACGAGCCCCAAATTTGTGCGTTCAACTTGTGAAAAACTTGGGATAAACTTCGTAATTAT
>JALQWO010000020.1 GCA_023258655.1 Bacteroidia bacterium | reverse complement strand
GAATTCCCATACCAACAAAAAAGAAAACCATCAAGGAGAGGATGCTGTTGCGCATGTCTCCTGTAATGTTATCGATGGCCGCCCAAGCGAAGGTTCCTAATACGATGCCCAATTTCTCCGTAACCTCAAAGAAACTGAAGTAAGAGGTATTGTCGCGATCACCGGGAATTAGTTTGGCATAGGTGGCCCGAGATAAACTCTGTATGCCGCCCATTACAGTGCCAATCAAACAAGCCAAGGCAAAGAATTGTTCAGGATGTCTCGGTTGTAACTTAAACGCCAAAGAACACGCAATTGTCCAAATGATTAAGCTCACAAATATCGCCGGCTTGTTGCCAATTTTATTGGCCAAATACGCAAAGAAATAAGCACCCGCAATTCCGATGAGTTGAATTAACAATATGGTGGTGAGCATCTCTTCAGATTTGAGCAAAAGGACATCTTTTCCAAACAAGGCAGCCACGTAAATGACGGTCTGCACACCCATTGTATAGACGAAGAAAGCACCCAAGAAGATTTTTACAGCCTTCATGGTCCTCACTTCGTTGAATACTTTGCGAATTTCATGGTATCCGCTCCATATGCTCGTTTGACTTTTAGCGGCCAATTTGCCTGGTAACTTGATCAATGGCCAAAACGACCAACCCAACCACCATATGCCCACAGAGAGGAAACCTACCTGAAAGGGGAGTACGCTTTCTTTGGGACTGGGTAAACCAAACCAGTCATGTTTGATCAGCAGTAACAAGTTAAAAATCAACATCAATACACTGCCGATGTAACCCATGGTGAAACCGCGGGCCGACAGGCGATCAAACCGATCCGGAGTTGCAATCTCGGGTAGGAATGCATTGTAAAAAACCAAGCTTCCCGCGAAACCCAAGGTTGCCAACATAAAGCAACCCAGTCCAAACAGGTAGTTGTCGCCATGAAAAAAGAACAAACTGCTACAGCCCAAACTTCCCAAAATCACGAAAAATCGCATGAAGGGCTTTTTGGCTCCAGACGCATCACTGATACCGGACAACAAGGGTACCAAGAGAACATTTACCAAAAATGCGAGGCTTAAACAATAGCTGTATAAGGCGGTGTTTTTGAAATCATACCCCATAAATTCAATGTGTTTTGGGGTGAAGCTTTCATAAAAAGTGGGGAAGATGGCAGAGGAAATGCTCAGGGAATAGACACTATTCGCCCAATCATACATGGTCCAAGCGGTAAGAACACTTTTGTTGTTTTTTTCCATACAGGCTTGCAATTTACCCAAAAATGTATGGGATGCAAGTGGTATTAGGCGTATTTCTGGCTATCGGCACGATTCCATTTCTCTTCCGCAATTTCTCGGGTGATGGTTACCGATGATTTGGTTTTGGATGAGGGTCCTTCATACATGAAGTCTTGGAGGATTGATTCGCAAATTCCACGCAATCCGCGCGCACCCAATTTGTTTTCAAAAGCAATGGCCGCGATATAATCAATGGCTGCTTCGTCGAATTGTAGTGAGATTTTATCCAACGCAAAGAGGTGTTGGTATTGCTTGATTAACGCGTTTTTGGGTTCGGTGAGAATGGATTTTAAGGCGTCTGTATCCAAAGGTTCCAGCGCAGTCAAAATTGGCAAACGGCCAATCAGTTCTGGGATTAATCCAAACGACCTCAAATCAACAGGTGCCACCAAACTGAGCAATTTTTTTTCCTGGGTTTCCTTATTGTGCGAACTCTTGAAACCAACAGCTTGTTTTTGAACACGTCGAGATATCATTTTTTCGATACCATCGAAAGCGCCCCCGCAGATAAACAAAATATTGGTTGTGTCTACCTTGATATATTTCTGGTCGGGATGCTTACGACCACCCTCGGGGGCCACGTGGGCAACGGTACCTTCCAGTATCTTCAACAAACCTTGTTGTACCCCTTCGCCGCTCACATCTCGGGTGATAGAAGCATTGTCTCCCTTGCGGGCAATTTTGTCCATCTCATCCAGATAGATGATGCCGCGCTCAGCCATTTCGGGTTTGTAATTAGCTACTTGTAACAATCGACTGATGATGCTCTCAACATCCTCGCCAACGTAACCAGCTTCTGTGAGTACTGTGGCATCGGCAATGCAGAAAGGCACATCCAAAATTTTCGCCAAGGTTTTGGCCATCAAGGTTTTCCCTGTGCCCGTTTCTCCAATCATTAAGATGTTGGATTTTTCAATTTCCACATCCGATGAATTTGGATTTTTCTTGCTATTTAACCGTTTGTAATGGTTGTAAACAGCCACACTCAAGGTTTTCTTGGCTTGGTCTTGTCCAATAACATATTGGTCCAAAAATTCCTTGATTTCGGCCGGTTTTGGGAGCTTTTTATTCCCGATTTCTTCGGTTGATTCAAACTTTGAATTGCCAGAATCTTTGCCATTGGTATTGTCATCCATGCCCAGTTCTTTTTCAACGATTTTTTGGGCTTGGTCGGCACATTGGTCACAGATATGACCCTCCAAACCAGAGATTAACATCAATGATTCGCTCTTTCTGCGTCCGCAAAAGGAACAAACGGGGTCCTTGGTTTTCATCCCAATTTATTTGTTACGACGACCCAATACTTCGTCGATCATGCCGTAGGCTTTTGATTCTTCCGCGGTCATCCAATAATCTCTATCACTATCTTTTTCAACACGCTCGTAGGGTTGTCCGGAATGGTGAGAGATGATATCGTACAATTCCTTCTTCAATTTGCTGATTTCCTTATAGGTGATTTCAATGTCCGATGCCTGTCCTTGTGCGCCACCCAGCGGTTGGTGAATCATGATGCGTGAATGGGGAAGGGCCGTGCGTTTGCCTGCGGCACCTGCGCACATCAACACAGCACCCATGCTTGCAGCCATTCCAGTACAAATGGTAGCAACGTCTGAGCTTATGTATTGCATGGTGTCGTAAATGGCCAAACCTGCATAAACGCTTCCTCCGGGACTGTTGATGTAAATTTGAATATCACGGTTAGGGTTGGCACTTTCCAAAAACAGCAATTGCCCCATGATGATGTTGGCCACATCTTCGTAAATGGGAACCCCAAGAAAGATAATGCGGTCCATCATCAAACGGGAGAAGATGTCAATGACACTTGCATTCATCTGACGCTCTTCAATGATGTTTGGCGTAAGGCCATAGATACCACCCGATTGAGAAACCAATTTGGTGTATTCATCTACCCGCAAGCTACTGATGCCCAAGTGCTTGGTAGCATATTTCTGAAATTCTTTTCCGTAATCCATGATGTTTTCTTTGTATAACAAATCTACACTACAAAAGGTTACTCGCCATGCGCTGTTTTGTGCGCATTTACATGTTTAAAGTAATCTTCTACAGAAATTTTCTTCGATTTCAAGTTGACAATACCCTTGATAGCATCGTACGCTTTGCGGTAAATCACGCGATCGGCCATTTGCATGACAAATTCGCGCTCACCCAAACGCTTGTTGATGCTCTCGTCCAAGAAAGCATCATTCATGGGGATGTTTAACCCGTATTGTCTGTACAAGCCGTGGAAGTAAATGCGTGCTTCCTCGCGGATATCTTCCTCGGTGCTCTGCAAACTCTGACTGGCTGCGATTTTGTCAATCACCAAGCGGCGTTGCAAGGCACTCTTTTCTTCGGCGTATTTTTCGTCGATGTTTTCGAAGTTGTATTCGTTCTCTTTGGTGGTGATCAACCAGCGCTTCAAGAATTCATCGGGCAATTCGATGTTGTGTTTTTCCATCAACAAATGACCGATTTGGTGATCCAACCAGAGGTCTGCTTCATTGCGGTAATAATTTTCCAAATTGGATTGGATGCGCGCACGGTATTCTTCTTCGTTGGCAGGGATGTCTTGTTCGCCAAAAACCTCGCGGTAGTATTCTTCGTTCAAATCCGCATCGGTTCTGCGTTTGATCTCTGTGATTACCAATTTGAATTTGTCGCTCAGGTCGGCTACGCCTTCCTTCGCGATTCCCAGGGTATTGGAAATCACGGTTTCGTTGTTGTTCAACAAAGTTTTTACACTACAAACCAATTCATCACCCACTTTTTTACCCAAAACAGCCTTCTTCGCTTTTTTGTCTTCAATCATGGAAGCCACAAAGCTGATGCTCTTTTCGGCAACACCCCCTTCTAATACCTCACCGTTCTCGTCCAATTCCGTGATGCCCGCGTAAATGATGTCTTCGTCTTCCGCCGATTCTACATCGAACATCTTGCCATGGCGCTTGCGTGAGTAGTTAATATCCTCCGTTACTTCTTTTTCGCTCACTTGAATATCGAACTGCTCCAAAGTGTCTTTGGCGGTAATGTTCAATTCAAATTGTGGCGCTAATCCCAAATCAAAAGCAAATTTGAAGTTCTCGCTGCCCTCAATGTCAATCTCGCTTTCGATTTTGGTGCTCGCAATGGGATATCCCAAAATATCCAACTTCTCATCTTGAATGTACTTGTTCATCGCGTCAGAGGCCATGTTTTGAATCTCTTCGGCAAGAATGCCCTTTCCATACAATTTTTGAACCATGCCCAATGGAGCCTTACCCGGACGGAAGCCTTTGATGTTTGCACTCTTCTGGATGCGCTTTACTTCCTTCTCTACCTTCTCTTGGTAGTCTTCCTTACCCAAAGAGATAATTACGGTAAGATTGAGATCGTCGTGTTTTTCGAGTTGAATATTCACTGTTTGATGCGTTTCTTGTTAAATGAAAATCCCCGCCACATCGCCTTACGGCAAACAGAGGAGGGGAGTAGTGCACGCGGAGGGACTCGAACCCACACACCTTACGGCGCCAGATCCTAAGTCTGGTGCGGCTACCAATTACGCCACGCGTGCAGAAAGGACCTTAAAAAAGGACTGCAAAGGTAGTGAAATTTACCGTCGAATCAAAACAGTGCCGTGGTATAGCTGTAAGTTTTCTTGTTTTTCAGCGTTACCGTGATTTTTATCTCGTCATCGGCCGACCACTGTGTCATTCCCAAGGGTGTGATGGCCAAAGTGGGAAGCCCCAAAGCGTTTCCAGCTTGCACAGTAACATTGCTCTCAATGTTTCCAGTTTTCTTCGATACGATGGTTACCACTGCATCGTCTAACGGTTGTAAAATGGAAAAACTCCAACGATCGAATACCAACATCGCTGGCGTAGCTCCAGGCGCTGGCCAAGCGACGAAATGTTCCCGGTAATAGGCAGTATCTACTGCCATGATGTTTTTGTCAGCCAACCAGAAAACCGAATTGTTCTCGGCACACCCAAATCCATAATTGATCATGCCCGGGTGGGTTAATAACCTGCGGTTATACAATTCTTCACTCTTGGTGTCGCTCATCAGAACAGTCGTGCTTTGGGCTGGATTGGGTTCCAAAATCGCGGTTCCATATTGGGCCGCGTCAGCCGCAGGGGCAGTAAAACACTTGTGCGTTTCAGGTTTTGGTTCGCGACTGAATACACCTACTGGAGCATACATCGTGGCCGCTTGCATACTAGCCACATGCTTGTCCTGGTCAAACTGAATGCCTCGGGTTACGCCCGCGTTCTGACGGAAATAGTTGATTCTGTTCGTAATCTTCTGCACAGTAGAATCAGGCAAACTGCCCGATGTGCATGTTTTGCTGTTGCCATTCCATCCTGTTTGGGCAACCTTTTTGCCTTTTATTGTGGCATATGCGATTTTGCTGCCTTTGTATCGAACGTCAAAATCAGCTTTGGCCAACCTGATCTGCAACGCAGCCAACCCAACAAATTTGGCATTCTCCTTCTGCAATCGATAGTAACATCCCCAAGCCGCTTCCATCAATCCCTGCTTCATCAGTGAGTCCGTTGCTCTCGCCAACAAACTCTGTTGCAAAGGTTTCAATGTGGTGTTTTTCGGAAAATCCTTGATGACAGAGTCGCTGAGCGACAGTATTCTTGCCCAATCGTAGTAGGCAATCTTTTGCTTGGTCCACGTGTTGAAGGTGTTCAAACGATATTTTTTCAAATTGGCATTTTTGGGATATCGATTGGCCCCGTGATCCATCAACATAGAAATCAAACGATGACTCACAACCGCCGGGGGATTGTTCAACAAAGTCTCCAGCTTTTTTTCATCAATTTGCGATGTTTTGAATTGGATGGGATACCATTTGTAGAAAAAGAACACAGTGGCTCCTTTGGCGTTGTTGGCCAAGTAATATTCCAAACATTGGTTGATGAAGGCGAATGAGTCTTTGATCAAGAAAGGATCAGTGCTGTTTTTTGATTTGCGGTCCAACAAATCCACTTTACGGTTATAGAAATCGATAAAAACGGATTCAGCCTCCGCCCAATCATTGTTTTCCGCCAAATAACCCATGCGATTCAAATAGTAATTGTTTTGCTCGTGCAAGTAGAAGGTGTCGCTGGGGAAGAAGAACAACGCTTTGGTTAACAGTTGGTTGTACATTTGACTGTAACCCGTATTTGCACGGGTAGTTGCCAAGTCCACATCCACCATGGATCTTTCCCAAGCCAGTAATTTTTGATTCAGTGGAAATACCGACAAGCCCATTTCACAATAGATCAATGCACTATCGGTGAGTTTACGTTCGTTGAGATAATAATCGGTAAGTACTTCAAAGGCCTCTCTCACATAGGTTTTCTTGTGTTTTCCTTCGGCATTCGCCAAATAGTTCATGTTAGCCACCTTACGCATGGTTTTTACCGCATCCAAATTTTGTTTGAGCATCCAATAACAGTGACCTGCCATGCCCAACGCGATCGTGTCGCCTGTTAAATCAAAACTGGTTTTGTACATCTGCAGTGCGCGAGGGTAGCGACCTTGTCCGTAATTGCTGATGGCTTCCTTGTTGTTGGCTACAACCAATGCATTAAATCGCTCGCCGTATTGTTGGAAAAATCTACCGTCATCGTCGTATCCTTTGGCTTTTACAGCACTTTTCATGGCCTCCTTGAAATAATCTACATCGCCCTTGCGGTATTTGTCGATTTGATACATCTCATACTCGGATATTGCCTTGATATACCATAGTTCAGCGTCTGTTTTGTCGTCTTCCAAGCCTTTGGCTGCCATTTTTTGGGCGTCTACATATTTGCCTGCGACAAAATATTCGCGCGATTTCAATACCGCTTTGGTTTGTGCTTGTGCCAAACCCATGATGCACAGCGTGAGAGAGAGTAGGAGGTGTCTGATGTTCATGATTTTCAATGAGACCTAGTACAAATAAAAGAATAACCAACCACAATTTCATTAAGCGTTGGTAAAGGGTGTAAAAAATGCAAAAAGTCTAACGAATCAGGGTGATGTCGGTCTTGTGAATTTGCCGAAACCCATTGTTTCCCATCAATTCAATCAAGCACACATATACTCCTTCCGGCGCTTCTTTCGATTGGTAATACCCATCCCAGCTGCCATTCAAATCTTTGGTTTCAAAAACCTTTTCTCCCCAGCGGTTGTAGATGCGCAATTCCATGCCCACAAATCCTTCCAAATACGGACGGTATACATCGTTGGGTGACGCAGCGTTGGGTGTGAATGCATTGGGAATGTGAACGATGGGCGGACAGCTATCGATCAGATTCACCTCGTCAAAGGCACTGCAACCATCGGCCGAAGTGACCGTTGCGCGGTAAGTTCCCGCCGTTGTAGCCATAATGCTCTGCGTGGTTTCGTTGGTGGGTGACCATGAATAGGTGTAGCCGCTGCCTGCGCCCGCATCCAATCGAACGGCGGTATTCCGACAAACGAATTGGTCTTTCCCCAAATTGACCTTGGGGATTTCCCCCAGTTTGACCGTGATGGTTTTGCTGGTCACAGCGCACTTACTGTACACTTTTACACTGTAAGTTCCTGCTTTTTGTATCCCCAATGTTTGATTGTTGGTATCCAATGCGCTGAGGTCAACATCTGTGCTGGTCCAATGGTAACTCCACCCCCTATGGTTGTTGCCAGCGTTCAATGTGAGGCTCACTGCGGGATTGCACAAACTGGTGTCTTTCATCGGGATGGGCTCGGGTGCTGCCCAAATGACCAATACATACACCGATTTGGTGGATTTGCTGCCATCACTGAATGTAGAGGTGCACTCTGTTAAGTACAATCCAGTGTCAGGATAATTGATGTTCTGCGGTTCTCTATCTGTGGAGGTGGCAGGATTGCCCCCTTGAAATTTCCATGCCCAAGCCACTGAAGGCAAACTACCGGGTTCGTTGAATTCTTTGTAATTCACGCTGCTACCCTTGCAAATAATGAGTGAGGGCGTTTGTGCGAACACCATTCCTTGGGTGCAGAATCCCAAGAAAATCAAGCTTTGCAAAACCCATCGTTTCATTTCTATCACAAAATTACGGGATTTTATCAATTCATTGTCGCCGGTTGGCAAGCAAAAGGGGAGGACCGCCATCAAAGGGATTGTCTGATCGCCCCAAGCTATGAATTTCCAAGCCATTGGCCCGCTTAACCGCATCGTTTCCATACCGATTTCGCAGTCGATCCATCGCCTGATACAAGTTGGCCATCTCTTCGCTGTCTTCAAATAAGTTCATCTGAAATCCGCCGCTGACCAAATCGCTCAACCTCACCCCAATCAAACGAATCAATAGCCGACGATTGTAGAGTTTGTCGAACAGCTCCAACGATTTCCCAATCAATACATGGTCGGCACTGGTGTAAGGGATTTTCGCTTGCAACGTGTGGGTGTTGAAATCGCTGTACCGCACTTTCACCGTGATGCAAGCACAGAGCTTGTCGCCTTTGCGCAGTTGATAGGCCAAGTTTTCTGACATCGCACTGATGATATTGCGCAGTTTTACCACGTCAATGGTGTCTTTTTCGAACGTTCTTTCTGTACCAATGCTCTTGCGCTCTTGGTAAGGTTCTACTTTGCGATTGTCGATGCCTTGGGCCTTCTTCCATAAGTCGATCCCCGGTTTTTGTAAGGTTTTGAATAACAATTCCATGGGCATCTCTTGCAGCGTTTTGATGTATTGTATCCCCAAGCCCCGCAGTGTTTTGTAGGTCTCTGTGCCTACCCCTGGGATTTTTCTGACCGATAGTGGCGCCAAAAATGGAATTTCATCACCGAAATCTACCTTCCGCTGTCCAGATGGCTTGGCCGTGCCCGTGGCTACCTTGCTCACGGTCTTGTTTCTGGCCACCCCAAAACTAATGGGCAATCCCGTTTCCTTCAAAATCTTGGCCTTCAACTCCATGGCCAACTTCCACGTGCCAAAGAATTTTTCCATCCCCGTTAAGTCGATGTAAAACTCGTCAATGCTGCTCTTTTCATACAAAGGCACCGATTCGGCAATGATGCTGGTGACGTCTTTGGAATAATCGCTGTAAAGCTGTGAATCCCCCCGGATGATGATGGCGTTCGGACATAGTTGCTTGGCTTGTTTCATGGGCATGGCGCTGTGGATACCAAAGGCTCGGGCTTCGTAACTGCAACTGGCCACAACGCCGCGATCGCTATTGCCCCCGATGATGACAGGCTTGCCATTCAAGGTACTGTTTTTTAGTCGCTCTACACTCACAAAAAACGAGTCTAAATCCATGTGGGTGATGATGGTTTCTGACATTTGGTAATAATATTAACAACTTTACGACAACAATTTAATCAAAATAAATGGGTTGTCAAGCGAAAGATTTTACATCGCCGATGGAGCCGAAGCGCGGTCAAAGGATAAGACTAAAACTGGCGATCGCCCGGAAAAATTCTTAAAACAACGAGAGTTGCTCGGGCAATAATCGAAACGTTTTGCGGTGGTGCTCGGTGATGCCAAAATCGCGAATGGCCTGTCGGTGAGACGCTGTGGGATACCCAGCATTGCGATCCCAGCCATAGTGAGGATGGGCGAAGTGGAGATTTTCCATCAACGTATCTCTGTGGGTTTTGGCCAAAATACTGGCAGCAGCAATGTGCAAGAATCGACCATCGCCCTTTACCTCCGTTTTGTGGGCAACATTGCGCCATGGCTTGAAGCGATTGCCATCCACGGCGATGAACTGGGGTAGGGTGCCCAAATTGTCCAAAGCGCGGTGCATCGCCAAAATACTGGCATTCAGGATATTGATCTTGTCGATTTCAGCTGGTGAACAACTGCCAATACCCCAAAACAGAGATTCTGATTCAATGATTTTCCTCAAGGCCTCACGGTGTGATTTGCCCACTTGTTTTGAATCGTTGAGCCAAGGATGGTGGAAATCAGGGGGAAGAATTACTGCAGCAGCAACCACCGGACCCGCCAAACACCCCCTGCCAGCTTCATCGCAGCCCGCTTCAAATTGAAAATCAGTGATTTGGGATAATAATGCCATGGATGATGATTGCGCAGTTGGCTGTGAATATGGTTTTAGGATTGTCGTTTGCCAAACAAGGCCCAGCCGTATTTCAATGTGACTTCAACCATCTGCCAATAACAGATCACTAAGCCACTGTATCCGTGCATCCAGCCCCGTTTGAATAAATAATTCCGAATAAAGCGCGCTGGACCTGCTGTGAAAAGTTTGAAGAGCAGAAAGGCGAAGGTTAATTGGTTATGCACCTTTAAACCTGAAGAATCAACAAGTTCTGACTGTATAGCTCGGCCGCCAATTCGACCAAATTTTAAGGCTTGGGCTTTCACCGCGGCCAAATCAGTATAGGTGTAATGCAAAATATCACCCCTCAATTTGTTGATGGGATGTTTCGATTGAATCACAAATTTGTCGTGCGGATTTCTCCCAGCCCAAGTCCCACACCTCCGATCCCATAAGCGCAATTTGGTATCGGGGTACCACCCACATCCGCGAATGGGTCTATCGGCCAAATGGTTGAGTCTGGAAAAGGAAAATCCTTTGGTTTGGCCATAATAGAGTCCATTGTTTATGGCGTTCCGTAAGTTTTCTCGCAGTTCATCGGACAGACACTCATCGGCGTCCAAACTCAGGACCCAATGGTGTGTTGCTTGATCTTTCGCCCAATTTTTTTGTTGAATATGTCCTTCAAAGTCATGTTGGATCACACGCGCTCCTTCATTTACGGCGATTTCACAAGTATTGTCGCTACTGAAGCTATCAACAACAAGAACTTCATCAACCAAATCAATCACAGATTTTATACAACGAGCGATGTTGGCTCCTTCGTTGTGCGTGATGATGACCGCTGATATTCCTGTTGAAACATCCACGGAGGCGAAGATAGGAATTAACCAGATTTAGTTGTGAATATCCAGGAAATTCCCATCTGCCAAGCAACATGTTTGTTTTCCTTTGGGTCTTTTAGCTATGAAAGCGAAATGGAAAGGTATAGTGGTTTGTTTTTTCGCGATTTCATCGGGTATTGTTGGAATGGGTGAAATCACAGCCCAACAATTACACGTTGCTTATCCTGATACATTGAATTGTGATTCGGACACTACTTTTTTTCACAGCGACGAGTACGCAAATACCCACTATTGGCATCCTGTAGAACCTTGGACCGAGGACACCAATTTTCTCAACAGTCCCGTACCCAACATTCAATTCATCAAAATGGTCATTGACAACAATGAATCCATTTCTGTAGCGATTGATTCGGGGGTGATCTATTTGTTTATGCCAAATCATTGCTATGGCCTGGTTTGTTTAAAATACAGTCACGGTTTTCAATCTAAGCCTGTGTTGATCAATTATGGATGGCTGAACAACACATTGCTGGGCTGTATTAGCAATATTCACATCTTAAAAGAGGGTGATAAATGGTATGGTATTGCATTTATTACGGGGACAGAAAATCGAAGCAGAATTGTGCGATTGGAATTTGGCAATTCGCTCAATAACATTCCCAAAGGAAAGGAAATCATGATTTACAACGGGTCCCAACTCGCGAGCCAGATTTATATGACTCGCGTAAATGGTGCCTTATTTGGCTATGGCGTTGACCGACGTGACAACGGATTTACCCAAATCAATTTTGGAAATTCAGTCATGAATACCCCAGAATTCACATTTCTCAAAGTTCCTTACCGCAGATGCCAATTTAGGGCGCTCACAATGGGGATGGATGCTTCAGGAAATCATTGGATCTTGGCACCTACGATCAGTTCGGGCAATTTTGTATTGGTAAAATTGGGCAAGGATCCATTGAATAAAAATCCGGAAATCGATTCTATCGGCATGTTTGGAATACCTGGCGGAGACTATTTGGGCATTATGTCATACACCGTGGCGGGCAAAACATTCGTTTGGTTAAACAACGAAAACAACAGTCAGAACTTTTTTTATTTTGGCAACGGAATCTACAAACCTCCCACAGTGGTCAAAGGATTGGGCAATCCATTCAACGCGATATGGGATTATGGTGGGATGACACCACCATTTCGATTTCAAGATACGCTGTATGCCATATCGAATTCGGATTATGAGGGATTGTACTTGATGAAATTCTCAATGAACAATTCATCCTATTATCAGTCGCTACAAACCAATTTTATTGATCGCAATACCCCTGAATTGCACTTCAAAAAAAATCTTGGCAAATCGACCAACTCGGAAATCCGAATGCGCTATGTGATCAATGAAGGGCGGCCTGATCAGCGAGATACCATTTTCTCGGTGGCGACGCGCGAATGTCCCATAGATCCCAACTGCAAAATTTGGGTACCCGATGCTTTTTCGCCCAATGGCAACGGGCTGAATGATCTCTTTGGGATGAAAAGTTCATGCGAAATCTATCGTGCCCAGATGATTATTTACAACCGCTGGGGACAGGCGATACACCGATCACAGGGTGAGAATCCCACTTGGGATGGTCGATTTGCTGGTGAAGATTGTCCGGAAGGCGTGTATGCCTATAAATTGGTTTATCAGGTAGGCGAGGGTTATCCGGAAAAAGCGCATACAGGAACCCTCTTCCTCAGCAGGAAATATTGATGTATTGGATTTTGGGTCATCATCAGAGACCGTGGTTTAGTATTTGAACTCCCAACCCCCTGTGACAACGATGAAAATAATAACCGCAGCTACAAATGTACCAGCTAATCCCAGGATGGATTTAGCAAACAAATGACGTTTTGGCTTTGACTTTGGTAATGCTCGCAGTTCGTCATCTGCTGTGTCAATGTAACTCCTTTCCTGACTCTCTCTTTCGGAGAAATGATTTGACGTAGTCTGGCTGTTTTCTATTACCGGCTGATAAACAGGTGTAGAAGTTTGTGCGTTAAATTCCCTCCCATAGCCAATACTGGTGAAAAGGAATACGATAACTAAAAGTAAGTAGTTCTTCATAGCTGATGTTTTGAAAGGATATAAATTCAATGCTGTGCTGCGGTGTAAGACAAGATAAAAATTGCTACCACAAGGCCGAAGGCAACAACAATACTAGTTGTGATCTTAGCCGCAAGATGCCTTTTCTTCTTTGCAGGCTTTGGGCTGTCTTTTTGGGTGTTTTCAGGATTGGTCTCTTCATTAACTATATTGTCGCAGGAAAGAATTAGGGATTTGTCCTCTGTTACATGATTCTGTTGTACAGGTTCTGCAATTGACTTTGCGCTAACTGCTTCAAAGGACAATGACGCACTCAGCACCATTGCCAAACACAATAATTTGCTTTTCACAAATCGAAACTACTTATGATGAAGCATTTGCAATTACGGATTACCGCAAATTGGGAATGCTTTTATTACGGATTATCGCAAATAGCAATAGACGCCGTCATGCAAACTAAGATCAGGCTGAAACTCTTATGTTGATAACTGAACAGGCATGCTATTCTCGGGTCTAAAACAATCGGCTTAATTGCAAGCAATATGAAATATGCACTGGTCGATGGGGTGAAAACAACACCACTTCGTTAAGCGTTCAAATTTTTACTAGTTTCCATGAACAAACCGAGTAAATTCAAGGCTCAAGCATAAAAAAAGCCCCTCATTTCTGAGAGGCTTTTGGTGGGCCCTGCTGGGTTCGAACCAGCGACCCCCTGATTATGAGTCAGGTGCTACTAACCAGCTGAGCTAAGGGCCCGCAATTCCAGATACTCGGAATTTCAAGGGCTGCAAATTTAGTTAAATTTAAGCCTTTCAGACAACCTTGCCACAAAATATTATTTATCGCATCGCCAAAGTTTCACCGATTCACTGATGTAAATTCGCCCTGTGCTAGCATCGAAACTCCCAAGTCAAGGCGCCTCCATTTTTACAACCATGTCGGCCTTGGCCGCCAAACACAACGCCATCAATCTGTCGCAAGGATTTCCTGAATTCAATCCAGATCCAACACTCGTAGCGTTGGTAGAACGTGCCATGCGCAACGGTGCCAATCAGTATTCACCCATGGCAGGTCAGCCTGCCTTGAGAGAGATATTGGCGGCCCGACAAAATTCATGGGGTAGGGCATTTGACAT
>JALQWO010000209.1 GCA_023258655.1 Bacteroidia bacterium | reverse complement strand
CAAGTTCAAGACGTGGACTTCGAAGAAGTAAAATAAGTTTCTCATTTGTTATAGTTAGTGAATACACGGAGGGTGTCCCAAAAGGACGCCCTTTGTGTTATTTTTGAATCCATCATGATATACGGCTTGTTAAAAAGTGTCAAAACCACCCTGTTGGTTGGATTCGTGGTTGGCTATGCCTTGACGGGCTGTAACCAAACGGAGAAAGAGCGAGAGCAACCCCAATTGGCAGAAACACCAAATTCCGACCCTTATAAAAACGCCAATCCTGGAACAGAAACCTCGGCTGGTATCGCCCCGCCAAAAATAGAAGATACGGCAAGCATCAAAGACCCTATGGCCAAAGATAGCCTGAAGATGCATGTTGCTTTTCAATTGGCTGCCAACGAACTCAGCGGCGCCTACATGAACAAAGATGCAGCAGTCTATGCCAAATACACCTTGCCTGCCATCATCAAAGCCAATGGTGGTGACGTAGCCTATTTGCAGAAGTTAAACATGGTATTCAAAGATCCGGGAACGCCTACCTATTTCAAGGTATTGTCGGGCCCCTTGCAACGTACCAAAGCCAAGCTCGACGACCAGGGATATTTGCAGGGATGGTATTGTTTACTTCCGGTGAGAATGTTCCGCACCGAGGCGGGCAAAACGATGCAAGACATCAAATGGATGGGCGGACAGTCGCTCGACGAAGGCAAAACCATTCATTTTATTGACATCACCAATTTGCCACCAGAAAAAATTGCGCAGATTATGCCCGACTTACAGGTGGTATTGGTGAAATAGAAACATGAAAAAAGGCGGCCTGCGGCCGCCTTTTTTTATATCCAATAAAAATTTTCTTACTTGGTGGTCAAACGCATTTTGCGACGGGTGGTCTTCTCAACCTTCTCCTCTTCCATTGCAGCAATACCCGTGATCGATTGGTCAACCAAAATACGACCACAGTTCTCACAATCAATGATGCGGTAGTGGGCGCGAATTTCGCTGTGACGCTGTGATGGAATCTTGCTGAAACATCCACCGCAAGAACTACGCATGATAGAAGCTACGGCAATCCCGTTGCGCACGTTGCCACGAATTCTGTGGTAGGCACGGTGCATGCGGGGATCCAATTTGGCATCCGCAGCAGCACGCTCAACCATGATCTTCTCGATCTCTTCTGCGTTTTCCTTTTCGATTTCAGTCAACTCAGCCTTCTTGAATTCCAAGTCCTGCTGACGTGAAGCCAACGCGTTCTGGGTATTACCCAACAACTCTTCCTTCATTTCAATCTGACGGCCGAACTCGCGAATGCGCTTCTCAGCAGACAAAATCTCCAAACCGGCGATTTCCTTCTCCTTGTTGATGGCATCGTATTCGCGGCTGTTTTTGATGTTATTCAACTGCTCATCATACTTCTCAATCAAACGCTGAAAATCTTTGATGGCATTTTTCTTGTTGCTGATCTCATGATTCAACTCAGCAATTTCTTCGGTGATGTGAGACACACGGGTTTCCAAACCTGCGATATCATCTTCCAAATCGGCAACTTCCATGGGCAATTCGCCCAATACTGCACGAAGGTTGTCGAGGCGTGAATCGATCTGCTGCAATTTCCACAGATCCTTGAGTTTTTTGTCGATGGTTACGTCCATGTTATCTTAAATAATCAATAGGGTTGGTGATAGTTTCCGCAAAAATGGTTGCAAATTTAGGGAATTTCGACGAGAAAATCGAAGAAAACAAATCAATTGTATATTTCTCGCTTTCGTAGTGTCCGATGTCGCACAGCAACAATTTTTCCTCGGCATCAAAAAACTCGTGATACTTCACATCCGAGGTCACAAACGCATCTACCCCGGCCCGCAGAGCATCGCCAATCAAAAAACTCCCTGCGCCACCACAAATGGCCACCCTCCGCACTTGCGCTACATCGCACTTCGTATGCTTCACAACGACCAATCCCATCCGTAATTTCAAATGCTGTAAAAACGCTGCCTTGTCCATGGCCACCGGCAATTCCCCTACTACGCCGGCGCCGTATTCCCGACTCACATTGTTGAGCACTACCCAATCGTGGGCCACTTCCTCGTAAGGATGTGCCTCAACCATGGCTTTTGACACAGCCCCTTTCAGCCATACGGGCACCAAAACTTCAATTCTAGCCTCCTCAACAGCTTCCCTCGTCCCTACCGATCCCAGGGTTGGATCGGCGCCTTCGATCGGACGAAAACTACCCTGTCCTTCCACCGAAAAAGAGCACTCATCGTAATACCCGATGTTACCAGCGCCCGCAGCAAACAAGGCCTCTTTCAAACTCTCGGCATGCGTTAAAGGCACATACACCCCCAGCTTCATCAAGGCAGATTCCATCGGACGTAAAACGCCCGAAACCTCTACCCCCAACTGTTGTGCGATGCGCTCGTTGACGCCCCCACGCAACACATTATCGAGGTTGGTGTGACAAGCATAAATGGCGATATCATTCTTGATGGCTTTCACCACGGCACGCTGTACGTAGTTTGCCCCAGTAAATCGCTTCAATCCGCCAAAAACAATGGGATGATGCGCAATGATGATGTCGCAACCCTTGGCGATGGCTTCG
>JALQWO010000208.1 GCA_023258655.1 Bacteroidia bacterium | reverse complement strand
CCGATGTTGACATAGCCCTCTATGGCGATGGGGTGGGTTTCGGGGCGATATTCGATTTGGAAGATGCCCTCTATGATGCGGGATTTCCCTACGAATTGGACATCCTACTGGTGTCGATCATCCAAGACGAGCGACTCAAAGCAGCCATCGAGCGCACCGCGGTTGTTGTGGCGTAAATTATATCTATAAACATATAATACTACTGCTGATTATACGGATCCAAGATGTCACGCAGGCCCATCGACATCAAATTGAATGACATTACCAAAATCATGATGGCGATGCCGGGAATCAAGGCCAAATAGCTATTGTCGAGCACCAAATACCCCAAATTCTCTTTCACCATCATCCCCCAGGATGGGGTTGGCGGCGACACACCCAAGCCCAAGAATCCCAAGCCCGCTTCCAACAAGATGGCGCTGGCAAAATTGGTTGTAGCCAAAACCGTTAACGACCCTTTCAAATTGGGCAAGATGTGTTTGAACATGATCCGCGAATGCGAGAATCCCGTAATTTTTGCGGCCAGCACAAACTCACGTTGCTTCAATTGCAAGGTTTGTCCGCGTACCACCCGCGCTACCTCTACCCAAGTACTCAACGCGGTGGCCAAAAGCACTTGGTAATAGCCTTTTCCCAATAACATCGAGAGTCCCAACGCAATCAACAGTGTGGGCACCGACCAAAATACGGTGATCAGCCAAGAGAAAAACGCGTCCACTTTGCCGCCAAAATATCCGGCGCACAAGCCAATGATGGTGCCGATGATGATCGACGCCAACATTGCCAAGAATCCAATCGACAGACTGATGCGGGCCCCAATGATCATGCGCGATAGGATGTCGCGACCAAATCGGTCTGAGCCCAGCCAAAACGTTCGGTGATGGTAGACGATATCGACAAATTTTATTGAGTCCTCAAAATGCAATCCCGCTCCAGGGTTGGCCAAGGGGTTTCTTGCCAAGGGCACAATTTTGGGCGCATCGGGATTGCCCAACGCCCATTGTAAAATACGGGGCACCTCTTTGGATGTTGCGGAAGTAGTGGATAGCGGGTGGTTCGACTCCAAATCAAAATAAACTGTGGTTCCCGGGGCCAAATTGGACCATTCCGGCACAATCTGATTGGCATTGGGCGTAGGGTCCGGTGTGATGGCATACCCCAACGTCCCCACCACAATCAGCAGCAGGCAGATGCTGGCGCCACCCAGAAACAGCTTACTCTTTTTCAGCGTTTGCCACATGATCGATATCCGATTTTAGCGTATCCCTGTGATACAAATCCAAGGCCGTAATCACCGCGGTGAACGTCCACAGGGGCACCGCAATTTTATCGTATTGGGAGTAATTGTTCAAGAACGCATGCACATAGTAGGTAATCAATCCCAGCAGCGCGATCAATAAGGTGTATCGCACTTTGCCGGGCTGCTCTTGGTAGAATACCTTAAAAGCAATGCCCATTGTGGTAAGCACCACACCCAGCCAACTCAACAAACCCATGTAGCCCGCCTCGCTCATCGCGGAGAAATATTCACTGTGGGCATCGCCCAAATCACCGGAAAACGTAGAAATCAACGTGAGCTCATCGCTCTTTTGAAATGGCGAATATTGGAAAACGTAGGTGCCGGGACCAAACCCAAACCAAGGGCGTTCGCTCACCATCCGCGCGGCACATTTCCAGCGGTTGATTCGTTCGAGGTTGGAGGGGTCTGTGGTCACGTTTGATACGGATTTTACGTGCCCTTCAATGTCATCGCTGCTCCCTTGCTTGTTGGCTTCCAAATCGTACATGATTTGGTCTTGCTGTGCGATGCCATAAGTTAGTACTCCCGCCAATGCCAGCAATACCCAACCAAATTTGATGCGCATTTTGAGCACCACATAGACCGCCGCCGCTGCAACCAAACTGAGCCAAGTAGCCCGCGTATAACTCACCACAATGCCGAACAACAAAATCGTCAAGAGCAGAATCACAGCCGGCGCAAAGGGGAGAGAGATGCCGAAATGTCGGCCCGCAAACCCATAAATCACCAAAATAAACACCGCAAATGCAATCGCCGCCGCATACATTCCGTGGTCGGGGAAAAAGGGCCACGAGATGCCATAGCTGCTGCTGCGGATGAATCCATCGGCCGCGTGTTTGCTCAAGGTAAAAATCACCAATCCCAGGGTGGTGATGGTGAAGGCCTTGAAAAACCAATGGATGTTTTTGAACTGCTTGAACAATCCCAGCACCGTAAAATAAAACAGCACAATGTACCAGGTACGGGCCATGACAAACTTGAAGCTGACCATGGGCATGGAACTGAACAGGGTGGCCATCCACAGCCACAGCAAATACACCAAAATGCTAATGCTGATGGGGTGGGCAAGCACGCGTAAATCAATTTCTGGGTTGAGTAACCATCGGAAAACGATGAGCAAGAAAAGGACAATGAACAGCGGCTCGGTAGGCAAAGTGAGGCCCAGCCCGCCCCCGATATCATCGAAGTTGATGCTCAGCGGCACCAGCGATCCAAACAGCAACAAACTGCGATCGGTATAGAAAAAAGCGAACAACAAAACGCCCACCACCACGGGCAGTAAAAGCAGGTAGTAATATTGAAATACAGTGGCAAGGACGCAAAACACC
>JALQWO010000207.1 GCA_023258655.1 Bacteroidia bacterium | reverse complement strand
AGAGGTGGATGTGTCGTAGTTCATCCGTACGGTGTTGTAATCAATTCGGCTGTTGCCCAAGGCGATGCCTGAGTACAGGGCATAACTGTTTTTGGCGGAATTTTTGATTTTCCAGGCGTAGTCGATGCTGGCTAGGAAGGAGTTGAGTTTAACCACGTATTGGAAGTAGGCGTAGTTTCCGGGTTTGTCGAAGTCGGGGTAGGCCAGGGTATCCGAGGTGACTTCGGCCCAGGTGTATTCGACGCCCATGGTCCAGCGGTCGCGGAAATGGTATTGGTACCCGATGGTGGTGGGTTTACGTGATAATTTGGTTGGACCTACGTTGCCGAAATTAGCCTCGAGCGAGCGTTGTAGTCCGATAGCGATACTGTCTACGAGGCGGTTGGCGTTGTTGGTAAGCATGAACGTCATGGCCTCCTTTTGGATGGGGTGAAGGGTTCTGTTGGGGTTGTCGTTTTGGACTTTGGTTGGGATTTTATTATGGACGTTCGTTTGATTGCTTGGGTTTGGGGCGACCTCTTTTGTCGCGGTGTCGAGGCCTCCATACTGGGCGATGGCGGGGTTAATAGTGCAGATAGCTACAGCGATGGCGAAAATGGTGGCGACAGATTTCCAGTGTTTGATGATCATGCGGCCAATTTACACAAATCCGGTATGTCGTTTGTCGAACAGAAACAATTTTCATCGTTTTGTTGTTGCATTTGTCATTCATTACAACGACATTTGTTGTAACAAATAAAAACGATATGACAACACAATCTTTGGCACAATGGAACTTGGATCCTACGCACAGCGAGGCACAGTTCAAGGTTAAGCACTTGGTAATTTCAACCGTTACAGGTACTTTCAAACAGTTTACAGCATCGTTGCATGCGGCGAGCAGCACCGATTTTTCGGGTGCATCCGTTTCGTTTAGCGCAGCGGTTGATTCGATTGACACCAACAATGCGGACCGCGATGGTCATTTGAAATCTCCTGAATTTTTCGATGCGGCTCAGTATCCTAGCATTGATTTCAAAAGCACTTCATTTGAGAAGGTTTCTGACAATGAGTACAACGTAGTGGGTGAGTTGACCATCAAGGGTATCACCAACACGGTGGCATTGAAGGCTGAGTTTGGTGGTGAGATGGTAGATCCTTGGGGCAATCACAAGATTGGTTTTGAGGTGAGTGGTGTTGTGAAGCGCGAGGAGTTTGGTTTGACATGGAGTGCTGTGACTGAGGCTGGTGGTGTAGTGGTTGGCAGCGACGTGAAGTTGTTGTTCAACGTGCAGTTTGCGCCAGCGCAAGCCTAAGTTTGTTTTTTATAGTGTAAACGGGGGCCGCGCTGCGCGCGGCCCCCGTTTTTTTTGTTTCTTTGTGTATGCAGCAATCAAAAATCCGACAGAATAGCTTCTTATTGCTGTTGGTTGTATTTGGACTATTCATCGCCTCCCAGTTGTTGGGATTTTTATCGGGCTTTCTTGGTGCATTAACCCTTTATTTTTTTCTGCGTAAACCGCAAGATTTTTTGGAAAAACGGTATCGCTTGAGCAAAGTGAAGTCCACCCTCCTGTTGTTGCTGGGCAGCTTTTTGCTGATTGTTGTCCCTGCGGGACTGATAATCGGTGAGGTTACCGCCCGCTTGGCCGAAGTGGTATCGCACAGTCAAGAAGTACTGCAATCCATCAATGCGTTCATTACCCAACAAGAGCAGCGTTTTGGATTTGAAATCCTCACGGCTGAGAACCTCAAGCAAGCCTCTGCTTATGTGACTGCCGCCGCTACCTCCACCGTGGGCGTCATTGCCAATTCTTTTGCCACGGTGGCCGTGATGTATTTGGTGCTTTATTTCATGCTGATCAATCGCCGAGCGATGGAAGCTTGGTTCTACGCGTATTTGCCGCTGGAGGACAATCATGTTGCGTTGATTGGCAAAGAACTCAATGCCTTGGTGGTGTCCAACGCGGCTGGAATTCCTGCAACCGCCTTTGTGCAAGCCATCCTCGCGGTGATATGTTATGCGATTTTGGGGGTGGATGATTTGTTGTTTTGGTTCTGCGCCACCGCAATTGCGGCGATCATTCCGTTGGTGGGTGCGAGCATCGCTTACATGCCCTTGGCGGTGTTGCAGTATACTTCCGGACATACAACGCAGGCCTGGGTGATTTTGGTGTTTGGTTTGGTGGTGCTGGGAACAGTAGACAATTTGGTGCGCTTGTACATTCAAAATAAATGGGGAGATGCCCATCCGTTGATTACCATTTTTGGGGTGATCATGGGGGTCAATATTTTTGGGTTCATGGGGTTGATCTTTGGCCCAATCTTGATCAGTTTGTTCATTCTGTTGGTGAAAATTTACATGCGGGAATTCCATGTGGGCGGCTTAGCCTATCCCGATGATTCAGAGGCCAAAGCTTGAAGGGAAATTTATGTTAACCTACCAATACGACCAGACCTACGAACACTTTCACGCCAGTGACAAGCCCTTTGAGACGGGTGAATACGAGGCCTGTGTATTTTCCTACATTGATTTTGGTGGGGCCAATCTTACCGATTTTAATTTCTCCGGCTGTGTTTTTGAGCATTGCAATTTGAGTGGCGTGCGGTTGGATGGGGCCATTCTGCGCGACTGTCAGTTTCACCACTGCAAGATGTTGGGACTTCG
>JALQWO010000206.1 GCA_023258655.1 Bacteroidia bacterium | reverse complement strand
ATAGAAGACCAGTTACCCAAGTTCAAAGCATTTTGAACGCTGTCGGTTTCATTCTTCACCTTTACAAACCAAGTTCCAACGATAGAGAATACCAATCCCAAACCGGCAATTACCATGGGCAACAAAATGGGAGAGAGACCATTGTAAGCATCAACTGCGTTGATTTCTTGTCCCAATACCATGGTAGCCAAAATGGTCGCAACGTATGAACCGAACAAATCGGCACCCATACCAGCAACGTCACCCACGTTATCACCAACGTTATCGGCGATGGTGGCAGGGTTGCGCACATCGTCCTCAGGAATACCTGCTTCAACTTTTCCTACCAAATCCGCTCCAACGTCTGCCGCTTTGGTGTAGATACCACCACCCACACGGGCAAACAAGGCAATACTTTCAGCACCCAAAGAGAAACCTGCCAATACTTCGATGGCGGTTTTCATTTCGTCGCTGTTTACATTGGTCACATTGAACATCTGCAAGAACACGATGAACAACGATCCCAAACCAATCACGGCCAAACCGGCAACGCCCAAGCCCATCACAGTTCCACCGTTGAAAGATACTTTCAAGGCTTTTGACAAACTGGTACGTGCAGCTTGCGTGGTACGCACGTTGGCTTTGGTTGCAATGTTCATTCCGATGTAACCGGCCAAAGCAGACAATACCGCACCGATCACGAAAGAAATTGAAATTACCCAACTAGAATGGATGGGGTGTTCAGCTGAACCGGTAAATGTACCAGACCAAGCCAACAAGATACCCGCAATGACTACGAAGTAGCTCAATACTTTCCACTCTGCCTTCAAAAAGGCCATCGCACCTTTGGCAATGTAGCCTGCCAAACGCTGCATGTTCTCATCGCCCGCATCTTGCTTGCTAACCCATGCACTCTTGATAGCCATCACAAGGAGGCCAACAACGCCCAACAAAGGGACTAGGTAAAGGATATTGTTTGTCATATAAATATTTGTCTTCTTTTTATAGAACCGCGAAAATACACAAGTTTGCCCCAAAAATCAAAAGGACTTCCTTTGAGTGGCCGGGGGAAATTGGTGAAAGACCAATTACTTTGCGCTATTGGTCACCAATAATTTGCTGCTGAACTGGGTTCCTGATGTCGTGACAACCACCTCAAACACACCGGAAACACCGGCTGGCAGGTTCAAAACACAGTTCCCTGAGGCATCTGATTCTGCGTCCAATGATTGGATTAATTGTCCCACAGCATTAAACACAGCAATGGAACAAGGCGCATTTACCGGCAGGTTCGCCACTCGTGTTTTTCCCTCACTGGGATTGGGGTAAAGGGTTATACCACCATTGGGTAAATCCGATAGGGACAGGGTGTATTTGGTGTTTGCCATGGTGGCCAAACTCAGATTTTGGTAGCTGCCCGACCCGGTGGTTTCCCATTTGAACGCCCGAACGGCGTATTTGTAATTGCCCGAACCCGGATTCAGGACGGTGGGTTTGCAGTAATCGAAATAAAATGTATCGATGGTGGTTGATGTACCAACGCCGCAATAACTGGCTATTTCTTTGTATTCCAGGGTGTTTTGGTCGATGCGATACACAACGTACCCATCCACTTTCTCGGGAGAGCGATTCCATTTTAACAAAGTACCACCGTTGGATTCCGTGGCTGAGAGCTGACTTGGGGGTTTTACGTAGAGCATGTTCAAGGTTGGATCGCCCATCAAGGCAATAAAAACACCGTTCCAAGAATAATTGAATGCCCCGTTGAAATAGTCATTCACATTGTTTTGGGTGATTTTGGCGCCGTAGCCAATGTTTTGTCCCAATCCCATGTGGTGCAAATACCATTTGGGAATGCCGCCCCAACAGCTCGCCAAAGATCCCGCGGCCAAAGCGCCCCTGAGAATGTTGTTTTTACTATCCCAATCGCCGAAATAACTACCGGCCAACATCGTGAACGCATTCGAGAATTTGCCTTTGTTGGCAACGAAATCGTTGGTTGTACCAATCCCACTGCAACTGGCGTAACTACCCGCGCCACAACCGTAACTCCATAGGTAAGATCCCGCGTTTTGTTCGGTGAAATAGTCTACGGCATCGGAAAAACTATCCAATCCCACAAAGCAAGGCAAGTTGTGGTATCCGGTGGAGGCGAGATTCAATCCCGTGAAATTGTTGTCGATCAGTCCCCGTCTCCGAAATTGGGTTTTGCCCATTTTGTAGTCGTGAACTCTGTTTAAGTATTCTCGGGTCAGTTGGGTGTCGTTTTTGCTGAATACATCCATCGCAAAGAAATCTACACGGCCCAATTCATACACAATCGGACATTCGGGCGCAGATTGATCGAATTTGCCATCGCCGGGTATATTTCTATGACGTGCTTCATTGCCCGTGGTGCAGGTAACGATTTCATCGCCCCAAAAACAATCCACGGTTCCATAGTAGACATCGGCTGGCCATGCCCCTGTATGGTTGCCAACGCCTTCAACGTGTCCATCCGGTGGTGGTCGGTCTCCATTGCTGGAATAATTGCCAGAATATGGAACAGGGACATGTCCCAGTATATACAATGCCTTGGGCGACTTGGGAAGTCGTTTGATGTGGGCGTCGAGTTTGGATTTTACGGCATCTACCTTTTCGTTTCTACCCACCACCAAATAGGAGGGGAACCATCCATCG
>JALQWO010000205.1 GCA_023258655.1 Bacteroidia bacterium | reverse complement strand
ATGCTCCGGAAATCGCTGGATCAGTTTCAATAAAACTTGATGCGTAAAAACACCGATTCCCTCCATTTGGAGCGGCTTGAGCAATCGAGTATTAATAGCAATGATCATCAACAAAAAAGCCACGCGGTGCGTGGCAATTTAGTCAATATTGTGAAAGGATTATAAACGAACAATTCCTTTGTGACGACGCTCATCAGAAACGGTCAACTTCTTACGTCCCTTGCGACGACGAGAACTCAAAACACCGCGTCCTGCAGCATCTGCCATTCTTTTGCGGAAACCATGCTTGTTTCTACGCTTTGTATTCGAGGGTTGGTAAGTACGTTTCATAATAGTAATTGTTTTTAAACGGGTGGCAAATATACGATTTTTTCAACAATTTGCAAGTCCCTTATGATTTCTTTTTTTTCAAATCGGCTTTTTTGATGGGGTACTCAAATTTCACCGGAGATTGTTTCTTGATTTTCAATGCTTTACCTTCTATATACCCCTCCCCGGAAATGATGATTTCATCCGAAAAAAGAATCGAAAAAGCACTGGCAATAGCGGCATCCAACTTGGCTTCCGACCCGTTGATTTTTAATAAGTATTCATTTTTGGATTTTTTTGGCACGGTGACCGATTCGGATAAATGAACCCTGGCCACTTTACGCCCTTGTAATCCCAGATCTATATCTGCAGCGGTGATTTCTAAAGCGTACCAATTGGGGTTTTCAATGGTCACTTTCAAGGAACCTTGAATACCCGTGTTATCAAACTCCTCAAACTGCAGTTGTCTGACCTTCTCAATTTTGATTTCTTGGTAAACTTTGCATCCGGAAAAAACTCCCCAACACAAAATCAACCACCCCCATTTTTTCATTGAGCAAAGTTCTCGAAGAAATAAGGGATGGTCTCGATACCCTTATAATAGTTGAACAATCCGTAATGCTCATTAGGGGAATGCAGGGCGTCACTGTCTAAACCAAATCCCATCAACACGCTCTTCAACCCCAGATCCGATTCGAACATCGCGACAATCGGAATGGATCCTCCCCCTCTTGTCGGGATTGGTTTTTTTCCATACGTTTTCTCCATCGCATCGCTAGCAGCTTTGTAGGCCTTGCTGTCGGTGGGCGTTACAACGGGATTTCCTCCGTGATGCGGACGCACTTCTACGCGAACCCCTTGGGGCGCAATTTTCATGAAATGGTGGGTGAACTTCTCCGTAATCTCCTCCTGGGTTTGATGAGGTACCAAACGCATGGAGATTTTGGCAAATGCCTTTGATGGCAACACCGTCTTGGATCCCTCTCCAATATAACCACCCCAAATACCATTGCAGTCCAAAGTGGGACGCACGCCAGTTCGCTCAATGGTGGTATAACCCGCTTCACCGTACACGGCTGCAATATTCAAATCCTTGCAATAATCGCTTTCGCTAAAGGGAGCTAGGTTGAGGGCGGTTCTTTCCTCTTCAGTTAGTTCCAACACATTGTCATAGAATCCATCTATGGTAATGTGATTGTTTTCGTCATGCAAGGAGGCAATCATCTTAGCCAAAACATTGATGGGGTTGGCAACAGCACCGCCATACACACCGCTGTGTAAGTCGCGGTTGGGTCCCGTTACTTCTACTTCTAAATAGCTCAAGCCACGCAATCCACAGTCAATGCTGGGACAATCATTGGCAATCACACTTGTATCGGATATTAAAACGATATCCGCCTTCAATCTATCTTTATTGGCGCGGCAGAAGGGGCCTAAATTGGAACTGCCGCACTCCTCTTCTCCTTCAATCATAAACTTGACATTGCAAGGCAAAGAGTTGGTTTTGTTCATCGCTTCAAAAGCTTTGACATGCATAAACATTTGTCCTTTGTCATCACAAGAACCACGAGCAAAAATGGCACCTTGTGGATGCACCTCTGTTATTTTGATGGTAGGTTCAAAGGGAGGAGTATCCCATAAATCAATGGGATCAGCGGGTTGGACGTCATAGTGCCCATACACCAATACGGTAGGAAGAGAGGGGTTGATGATTTTCTCACCGTATACAATGGGGTGACCCTCTGTTTTACAAACTTCCACATTGTCAGCACCTGCCTCGATGAGGTTTTTGGCTACCAAATCTGCACAACGCGCAACGTCTGCATTGTAGGCAGAATCAGCACTTACGCTGGGAATTCTGATGAGTTCAAACAATTCGTTTAAAAAACGATCCTTGTTGTCTAAAATGTATTTTTGAGCTGCTTCCATGATCTTTAAATTTCGTGGTGCAAGATAAAGCTTAGTTCGCACATCACCACGTTATATTTGCCAACGAATGTCACCACTTTCATTTGAAAATACCGCCATCGCTTTCAAGGGGAAAGACGATGCTGCATTGCGCCGTTCCTATTGGCTTTTCAAGCTGATTGGAAATCCCACTTTGGTGAAAATAGGCGGCGCTATGACTCATTTTGCCGTAGGAATTGGCTTTCCCATTGGATGGCTGATTAAGAAAAATATTTTCGCTCAATTCTGCGGTGGTGAAACTGTAGAAGAATGCAAGGTTGCTTCTGCACGCTTGGCGGAGTATAACATTGGAACCATCTTGGACTATTCTGTGGAAGGAAAAGAAAAGGAGGCGGACTTTGACGCCACGGCCGATGAAATCATTCGCACAATAGCCGCTGCCAAAGGCAA
>JALQWO010000204.1 GCA_023258655.1 Bacteroidia bacterium | reverse complement strand
CCGCCAATGTAAAGCCTATGCAGAGCCAGCAGTTGGCAACGGGGATCGCCAAGGATTTTAACAAAGGATTTTCCTTGAGTGTGGAGGGTTATTACAAGACCATGAAAAATGTGATTACCTACAAGGAAGGGGCGTCGTTCTTGTTGGGTGATGATTTCTTTAATCCGAATGTATCCACCAATGATAAAGCGTGGGAAAGCCAAGTGACCAGTGGATTGGGTTGGAGTTATGGCGCAGAAGTCTTCTTGCAAAAACAGGTTGGTAAGTTGAGCGGTTGGATTGGGTATACATTGAGTTGGACTCAGTTGCAGTTTGATGAAGTCAATCAGGGGATGAAATACTATGCCAAATATGACAGACGGCATGATGCATCCATTGTATGTATTTATCGATTGAGCAAATTGTTTACAGCCTCTGCAACGTGGGTCTATGGAACGGGGAATGCCATCACAATGCCCCAAGGGTATTTGCGTGGTTCGGGCCATTACATGGGTTCATTTCCCGAGGTTTGGGATGCGGCGGCAGGATTTTTCAACAATGAATTGATTGATTATGGCAAGCGTAACAGTTTCCGCATGGAGGCCTATCATCGATTGGATGTGGGTTTACAATTCAAAAAGGAGAAAACCAAAGGGATTCAAACCTGGGAATTGAGTTTTTATAATGCCTACAATCGGTACAATCCTTTCTTTTATTACGGACAAATGAATGATGCGGGTACGGAAAGAACCTTGAAAAAGGCCACCTTGTTCCCCATGATTCCTTCATTAAGTTGGACCTTTAAATTTCGGTAATTAGTTTATGAAAAATCATTTTTATCATTGGGTATTGGGGTTGCTATTGGTGGCAACAACAGGTTGTTACGACCAAGATGCCACGGTGGATTTACCCACATATAATAAGCGCACTGCTATCACTTGTTATTTATCCCCCAAAGATCCGAATATCACGGTTGAATTGGGACATACGTTGCCCTATTTTGGAAAGCAGACTAGTGAAATTCCCCGCATCGGGGATGCTGCTGTAACCATCACGGATGTAACGGATGGTAAATCGATAAGGATTCCGTTCGACTCTAGCATTATGTTGTATCGCATTCGCGCATTTGCATTGCCGATAGTGAATGGTCATACGTATCGTTTGGAAGTGGTGTTGAAGGATGGAACTTCTTATTTGGCGACATCTACTGTGCCTCCTGCAGTGAAAGAAGACGATTTGAAGTTTGGGGCTTATCGCATTGGTAAGCTCACGACAAATTCATGGGGTGGTCAGGAAGTGAATGTGGGTTTGGAGTTAAAATCAGCGACCACTTTGAATGGGTATTACTATGCCCCCAAATTTGAGGTGGTATTGGAGGATGGCTTGGGCGACTTTTACGGAACCGAATTGTATTTCAGTAATGAGGGCATTGCCGAGGGTAAAACCGGGGATACCTTGCGTTATATTTTCAACGATCGCATATTTATGAATGGATTTGGTGGTGGGGGAACCGCCACAGATCCTTTGATTTTGCGCGAGGCATCGGGTGCATTTTGGGTGATGGACGAAGCGTACAAGGAGCGCTATCTACGTGATTTGCAGATTTCAGACAATCCGTTCGCAGAGCCCGTGTTGTTGTATTCAAATTGGAGCAATGGCGCTGTAGGCGCTTTGGGTTCTTACGATTGGGTAGAAGCAACCTTGGTGCCCTAATTCCACTATTATAGTCATGTGGATTCATTGATTTGCGAGTCGGGGCGGCTTGTTTGAATTTCGTATGGCATGTTGGACGCATTTTTTACCCCCATTGATGAGTCGATTTGGGCCCCTCACCGTGATCGCAAGGAAACGGTAGGAGGCAAGTTATTGGTTCACGGGAAGTCATTTCCAAAATTGAAGAAGGTCAAATTGGCCTTGATTGGCGCTGGTGCTGCGGCCGATGCTTTCCGGAAATCTATGTACCGGTTACAGTGGCGATTTGGCGATTTGGTGATGGCCGATTTGGGGAATTTGGTTGAGACGGAGGATGAGACGCAGCGACAGTTTGCCTTGAGTGAGGCAATGGGAGAATTGTTGGGGATGGGTATTCAAGTGGTGGTTGTGGGTGGTGGATCGAGTTTGATGTATGGACATTACAAGGCATACAGACAGCATGATACACCGGTAGAAATTGTGCAGGTAACACCGGGTATAGACATGGAGGAGGGAACACCCTTGCGTTCAATTTTGGTAGAGAAGCCATCCAATTTGTTCAATATTGATTTCTTGGGAACCCAGGCGTATTATATTTCGGAGAGCACTGCGGCGTTGTTGGAGAAAATGTATTTTGAAAATCACCGTTTGGGTGAGGTTCGGGATGCGATTGAGGAAACGGAGCCCATTTTACGAAGCGCTCACATGTTGCAGTTTGATATGAACGCCATTCGGAAATGCGATGCCCCCTCCACGATTTTGGGATCGCCCAACGGATTGTATGCGGAGGAAGCTGCGAGAATCGCGCGGTATGCAGGTATTTCAAATCAGTTGTCATCGGCATTTTTCTATGGGTTAAAGTCGGAAGATCAAGACGAGGCCACGGTAGATTTGTTGGCTCAAATGGTGTGGTATTTTGTGGATGGGTTTACCAGTCGCTATCACGATCACCCCACCCATGATTCAACGGATTTCTTGATATACCGCAATCGCTTGA
>JALQWO010000203.1 GCA_023258655.1 Bacteroidia bacterium | reverse complement strand
GATACAGTCTTGCTCTTCAGCCGTACCCGCACCGGTTTTTCCCATCGTACCAAAACCATGGGCATCGTCTACGAACAAACGGAAGTTGTACTTCTCTTTCATCGCCACGATTTCTTTCAATTTTCCTTGTGAACCCGTCATACCAAACACACCCTCGGTAATCACCAAAATGGCTCCGCCGGTGGTTTCAACCATCTTGGTGGCGCGCTTCAACTGCTGCTCCAAGCTCTCCATGTTGTTGTGGTTGTAGACAAAACGCTTGCCCATGTGCAAACGAACGCCGTCGATGATACAAGCATGAGATTCGGCATCGTAAACAATCACATCGTGACGGTCTACCAATGCGTCAATCGCACTCAATACCCCTTGATAGCCGTAGTTTAACAAGATGCAATCGGGCTTTCCAACGAAACTCGCCAAATCGCGTTCCAACTGCTCGTGGTAGTTGCTATTTCCGCTCATCATGCGGGCACCCATGGGGTAAGCCATTCCGAATTGAGCTGCCGCATCGGTGTCTGCTTTCATCACATCGGGGTGGTTGGCCAAGCCCAAGTAGTTGTTCAAACTCCAGTTCAAACGCATTTTCCCGCGGAAAATCATGCGCGGACCAATGGGACCTTCCAACTTGGGGAAAGTGTAGTAACCGTGTGCGTCGTCGGCGTGCTGGCCCAAAGGACCCATGCGCTCATGCAATTTTTCGAAAATATCTCTCATGATGTTTGACTACAAATAGTATTGATGCAAATTTAACAACCTATTGATGAAAATCTGTGATAAGTTGTTCTCGGTATGTGAATAAGGTTAGGGATTTTGTCAACGACCCACCACAAAAACGCAGGGGCTTTTTCCAAAGGTTTCCGTTTTTTTCTTCCAATCTGCGATGGTTTGTGTGCGTATGGACTCCCCTTCGGTATGCAAATCCTTGGCGATGCACAATAGCATATCGGCTGGCAGATTTTTGCAGAAATATTGGAGCAATCGGTCGGTGCGATAGGGCGTTTCAATGAACAAATGGCTGTGTTTATCGCTGGCTTTGTTTTGCAATAGCTGCGTGAGTTGCTTCAATTCATTTTCATTGATGGGCGGGTATCCATGAAAGGTGAAGGTTTGTCCGCTCAGTCCACTGCCAGCCAAGGCCAGCATCAGGCTGTTGGGTCCCATGATGGGCTTCACATCCCATCCCCGTTGGTGGGCCAATTTTACAGCCAACGCACCGGGGTCAGCGATGCAGGGCATGCCCGCTTCTGAAACTACACCAATGTGGGAAACCCCCTTGATTTCCTTGAAAAATTTCTCCAATTCTTGTCGGGGCGTCCGCGTATTGAACTCGAAAATATCCAATTCGTTGATTACGATGCCCACCTTCAGGGCCGACAAAAATCGCCTCAGGGTTCGGGCATCTTCTGCCACCCAATGTTTGATGGGTTTGAGCACTTCGATGTAATTGGGCGTATTCATCCAGCCCCAGCTGAGTTCTCCGATGGGCAATGGCAGTAAAACCAGTTGGGTGTTTGTTGCTGTGGGTTGCTCAACGGGGGAGAAGGCGGGACGGGCTGTTTCCATGGCACAAATTTGCCATTAAATGCCGAAACATTTCGACCTTTCCATCCACACCGAAAAAAAACGACCAAATTGTCATTTAAATGTCAAGTCAATTCGCGGTCCACGGAGAAAGAAGTACCTTTGTAAAGTGAGCTTTGTAAATCGTCTCAAACAGCGTTGGAATGTAGAGAAAGCCTGGATGGTATGGGTGATCTTGTTGGTGTTCGCCCTCACGGGGTTCACGGTGATGTACCTGAAAAAATTCGTCAAGCCCTACCTCGGTGAAGACTGGTGGGTAGACGTGGTGTATTATGTCTTGATTTTGCCTGTGTACAATGTTTTGCTGCTGACTTATGGCTTTTGCTTGGGTCAATTCCGCTATTTCTGGAACTTCGAAAAACGATTTTTCAAACGCATTGTTGATTCTTTCAAATGATTACCCAAGAATCGGTACTGAAAGCCCTTTCGCACGTTGACGATCCCGACCTCAAGAAAGATTTGGTCTCGTTGGGAATGATCGAAGACCTTGTCATCGGCGATGAAATTTCATTCACTTTGGTACTTACTACGCCGGCCTGTCCCATGAAAGACATGATGGTGAATGCATGCAAAACGGCGATTCGAATGATGGTGGACCCTGCGATTGCGGTGACGGTGAATACCACGTCGCGCGTTCGCGGCAGTATACCGATGTCTGAGGTGTTGCCCGGTGTAAAACATGTGATTGCAGTGGCCTCCGGCAAGGGGGGCGTGGGCAAAAGCACCCTTTCTGCGTCGTTGGCGTTGGCCCTTCACGGCATGGGAGCGAAGGTTGGTTTGCTCGATGCGGATATTTACGGTCCGAGCGTACCCACCATTTTCGGTGTTTCCGAATCCCCGCAGATGTACATGAAAGGCGATAAGCAGATCATGATTCCCATCGAATCGAAAGGGTTGAAATTGTTGAGTATTGGCTTCATGACGGCGCCTGGACAAGCCATTGTTTGGCGTGGACCGATGGTGTCGAGTGCGTTTAGGCAGTTTGTACAGGATACGGATTGGGGTGATTTGGATTATTTGATCATTGATTTGCCACCGGGAACGGGGGATGTGCAGCTCAGTTTGGTGCAAAATGTCCCATTGACCGGGGTTG
>JALQWO010000202.1 GCA_023258655.1 Bacteroidia bacterium | reverse complement strand
ATACGGTTTGGCTTACGTGGTCGTCGGCCGCGGGCGTAAGCCCGCGGCTCCCTTCTGGACAGGCCGACCACATTGAGGTTGCGGTGGAACCCAAAGACAGTGGTTTACGCACATATTGCTGTCTGCAAGACAAGGGCAACTCGGTGGTGCTGGGAATCACAGGAACCGCGAATGTGATGGCCGGATATTCTGGTGAATCACAGAAGAGTGAACTTTCTTTCCGCGGGCATGCAGGATTTGGGAAAAAGGTAACCCTTTCTTTGCCCGCGGATGCACGGTATTCGGGCCACGGCGAGGGGACCCTCGCCGATGGCCTTTGGGGTGGAAACCACTTTGGAAGTCATTGGCTAGGGTTCTACGGAAAAGACGTGGTGGCTATCATGGATTTGGACACCCTCACCCCGGTTTCACAAATCACCTTGGGCGCATTGGAAGCAGAACCCAGTTGGATTTTTGCACCATCGGAGGTCACGGTGGAAACGAGCAGCAACGGGAAAGATTGGGAAATGCATCCGATGGCCCGCAAGGAACGGACGATGCAGTGGACCGACACCCTGATGACGATCATGGGCAATGTACCGGTAACCCAATCGCTCACGCGATTGGGGAGCGACACCCTATCCTACGATGTGGTCTGGGGCAAACAACTGGCCAATAACCACATCCATTATACGGTAGAGGCTGCGGTGAAACCCATGGAAATCCGGTACATACGGGTTAGCGCCAAATCGGTCAAAAAACTCCCCGCAGATCACCTCGGCGCCGGCAAACCCGCTTGGCTGTTTCTGGATGAACTATTTGTTCGTTAAACTACGTAATAATTACTGCCATTTGGGCTTGACAAACATCTCATGTTCAGCCCAATAATCAGCAACAGGATCCCCAGAATCTTCTCCTCCATTGTATGTAATAATCACGCCATCTCCCGACTTTTTGACACGCAATTTATCGTCCTCACCCATACATCTAAATTCATCTACCGAATAATACCATTGACCAGATTTCGACAATGACATCACGCTAACAAAATGCGTATTACCCATGGCTCCCCAATGATCCAAATACAAGTCATCGGCACCATCGCCATTAATATCGTTTATGTTGTTAATGCCTGTAAAACAAGCCTTCCAACTGTATTTTGGAATAACATTTACATTGGATTTTAAATGAGTAGTACATGTGGCTCCATCATCATTTTTATAGTCGGAAATCACCCAAATAGACTCTCGCATTCCGTCACCGTCAAAATCTCCGCTCACCGAACCCTCATGAATTTGTGTGTCAGTGATAAACCTGTCTTCACGACTTTGATTTTGATTTGCTCCAACGGATTCATCCCAATGTATGCGTTTCTCATCACCCATTCCGAGTCGCCGTTGAACTTCTAATGAATCCTCTTTTGTCATTGCCCCCTTGTTCCTCGGTGTACAAGCAGACATTACTATTAAGATGAAAGCAAGAACCGTTCTCATGCTATTGATTGATAATCCTCAACATTTCACTTCTTTTTGCCTCAATCCTTTCAATTTCCGTTATGGCATTGCGAAGATCCCTTTCTCTTTCCTCTGAGGTTCGCAGAAAATGGAATTCATTGGCTTGCTGATAACGGTCATTCGCCAGGCTTAAGGCAACATTTAACTCGCTCAACTTGGCCCTCGCTGTTGCAATTTCCGCCTGCTTTTGTTGTTCCTTCATGATTTCGATTCGCTCCAGTTCCTTTGCTTTCAATTCCGCTTCATAGCGCGCAATCGCTTGTTGCTTTGCAGCCAATTCATCTCGACGCGGAACCTCAATGAATATGATATATAGGATAAACGCAATAAGCAAAGCCGCAATCACTTTGTAGTTTCGGTGCACCCATTCTGAAAAGTTGAATCCGGGATATTCTTCGGTCCCCTCAGAATACGTAGGAGGTACTGCGTTACATACGTCTGCCAGCTCAATGATTTGATTTAAGGGAGTCCAATCAATTAGATCCTCACACCAAACTTTATCACCCCTGGAATTTACCTTGGTCTTTAGTTCCTCTCTGGTAAATGGACCTATCTTTTCTCCGTGTTGGATTAAATAAAACTGCTGTGATTTCATTGTCGGTCAAAGATATAAGAATCATTGATTTTTTCAATAAGTGAAAATCGCATGAATCACTCACATAACTGTAAACTCACAAAGAAACTTTTATCATGAAACCCTCTGATAAAATTCTGATCGAATTCTAAGACAGTCAAACAGGTTAAGTTTGTTCCGTTTGCAAGCTGGAAATAGGCAAACCCGCTTGGCTGTTTCTGGATGAAATTCGGGTAAAATAAACCACGGTTATCCGATTTTAATCGGTTAAGATCGCCTAAACAAGAACAAACAACCCAAAAAATACATATATTCGTACTTAATTAAGTACTTTATTATGGAAGTTGTAAATTATACCGAACTGCGGAACAATTTGAAAGAAACCCTGGACCGGGTAGCAGAGGAGCAAGCCACATACATCGTGCATCGCGGCAAACAGCAAAATGCGGTCATCATTTCATTGGAAGAATACAATTCCATGAAAGAAACTTTACATCTTTTAAGCAGCAGAAATAACGCCAAGGCCTTGTACGAATCCATCGACCAAACCCAACGCGGCGAGTTATTGTATAACGAGACGTTTGAATAAAATGACATTGCTGTTGGCATGGACACCCAAGGCTTG
>JALQWO010000201.1 GCA_023258655.1 Bacteroidia bacterium | reverse complement strand
GGTTGGGTGCCTGGGGTGGCGACATGCTGCTGGTAAACCAAACCTTTGCAGAAACGCATGCTGAACTGTTGGCGAAATTCAAATCAACGCCCTGGAATCAGATGGTCAAATATGAATAACGTGCATCAAACAGAAACGAATATCGCATTGAATACGACTTATAAAGCGGGATACCGATGTCCCTCCAACATCGCGTTGGTGAAATATTGGGGCAAGAAATCTGAAGGCGTGCAGTTACCTGCCAACCCCAGTATCAGCTGGAGTTTGGGTGATTTGTATGCCAATACCATCGTGGAAGCCCACCCGCGCTCAGAGAATACCGCATTTGTGTTTACCCTCGCTGGTGAGCCCAAGCCGTCGTTTGAGCCCAAGATTGCCGCATTTTTGAAAAAAATCGCAGGGGATTGTCCTTGGCTGGAACAATATACGCTGCACATCGATTCTACCAATAACTTCCCTCATGGAACGGGTATCGCCAGTTCTGCAGCGGGTTTTGGGGCATTGGGATTGTGCTTGGCCCACATCGAACAACTGGTTCACGGGGCGCCATCTTTGGATTTGCGCATCGAAGGGATGGATTTCTGGCAACGCAGCAGTTATCTGTCGCGCATCGGCTCGGGCAGTGCTTGTCGGTCTATGTTCGACAAACCCGCTGTATGGGGCGTTTCGGAGGCCGTTTCGGACAGCAGCGATCTGTATGCCGTGCCATTGTCGCAACCGGTTCACCCCAGTTTGCAGGGTTGGAAAGATGTGGTGTTGATTGTGGATGACGGAGAAAAATCGGTGAGTAGCACAGACGGTCATGCCCTGCTAGAGGCTCATCCGTATGCGGCGGCGCGATTTGGACAGGCCCAAAAGAATCTGGGTTTGTTGGTACAGGACATGGCGGAGGGAAACGTGAATGATTTTATTTCCATCGTGGAATCTGAGGCACTGCAGTTGCATGCGATGATGATGACATCGAGGCCTTATTATCTGTTGATGCGACCCAATACGCTGGCCATCATCGAAAAAATATGGCAGTTCAGAGAATCATCTGGTTTGCCATTTTGCTTCACCTTGGATGCGGGTGCCAACGTGCACTTGCTGTTCGATGGCAAAATAGATGAGACGCTCATGAACTTTGTGCATAATACATTGTTACCTTATTGCAAAAATGGGCAGTATCTTTGCAGTGAAACAGGAAAACGCCCATTGAGCATCCTATAACATGGCAGAAATGATCAAAGACTCACTGTACTACGCCAAAATTTTATTGTTTGGTGAATACGGAATCATCGAAGATTCCATGGGTCTGAGCATCCCTTACCATTTTTTCAAAGGTAGTTTTGATTTTGCGACAGCGCCCACTGAGGTTCAGCGCAATTCCAATCAGAGCATCCGCAGTTTTGTAGATCATTTACAAGCGTTAGATCAACAGGGCGAGCTGCCTTGCGCGTTTGATTTTGCACGATTGTCGCAAGACTTGGAAGCCGGTTTGTACTTCGATAGCAGCATCCCTCAAGGGTTTGGTGTGGGTAGTTCTGGTGCGCTTGTTGCGGCCATTTACAACCAATATTCCTTGCGTCCGATTGCGCAGAGCGATGTGATGCAAAACGACAACTTACCCCGTTTGAAGGCAACATTGGCGAAGTTGGAATCGTATTTTCACGGCAAAAGTTCGGGTTTGGATCCGTTGATCTGCTACCTCAATTTGCCCATTTTGATCAAAGGTCAGGGCGATTTGGGCACTGTGGGCATCCCCACCGAGAATGCAGATGGTAAAGGGGCGATTTTCTTGATGAATTCTGGGTCACCCGGAAAGACGCAAAACATGGTATCGATTTTCTTGAATCGGTTGAAAGACGATGGATTCAGGAACATGGTGAAAACGCAGTTGAAGAAACAGAACGATGATTGTGTAAAGTCGTTTTTGAAAGGCGATGTAACCCAATTGTTTGGCCATTTGAAGGGTTTGTCGCAGTTGTTGTTGGACAATTTCCGTCCGATGATTCCCGATCAGTTTGAGCAGGTTTGGCGTCAGGGTATTGAGAGTGGTGCTTACTACTTGAAATTGTGTGGAAGTGGTGGCGGTGGATTTATTTTGGGCTTTACCCAAGATTTCCAAAAAGCAGAATCTTTGTTGAAAGAGCATAAATTGCAGGTGATTTACAAAATGTAATCACCCATGCTCGGCATTCGCAAAAAGCATATTACAGGGTTTCTTTTGCTGCTCGGCGTGGTACGCTGGTACAATTTGGCGTTGATTGCCGCTTCACAGTATTTGTTATTTTGGCTGGCCTTTTCGGGACATGAATTGGGACGGGTGTTGTATGATTTTAAACTGCACTGCATTGTGGTAGCCAGTTTGTTTTCGGTGGCAGCGGCCTTTATTATCAATGCCTTTTACGATGTGGACAAAGATTTGGTGAACAAGCCCAAGCAGGTATTGATGGGCAAGTTGCTGAAGGAGGGAAGTTTGTTGAATTTGTATGTGGTGCTCAATTTTCTGGCGGTGGCCTTTGCCATGATGGCATCGATGCGGGTGATGGTATTTTTCGTGGGCTATACGGTGTTTTGTTGGTTCCATAGCCACAAGTTGCAGAAGTTGCCGGTATTGCGTGAGGTATCGGCGAGTTTGTTGACCATGATCCCTTTGTTGGCCATTTGGTTTCATTTTGGTCACTGGCATTGGGGCATGTTTTACTACATGGGTAGTTTGGCCATTTTGTTGTTTACGCGGGAG
>JALQWO010000200.1 GCA_023258655.1 Bacteroidia bacterium | reverse complement strand
GGGCAATATCGGACTTGCAACGATTGCCCAATGGGTGTCTCAATATCAACCGTCATTGCCTCAAGGATTGGGAACGGGCCTATTATTTAAAGACAATTTCACACCATTCACGCGGGTAGACGGCGAAACGTTGTGGTACAATAAAACCGGATTATGCAATTAGAATTACCGAAGCGCTTCGTTGAGCAACTCCATGCTACACTTCCCAGCAGTGAAGTACATCCATTGTTAGAGTCGCTTCAGGAAGTTTCTCCTGTGAGTATCCGATTAAACCGCAGCAAAGACATCGACCCTAGTTCATTCGAAGAAGGTGTTCTGGGTGAAGCGATACCGCATTGTGGAGATGGGTTTCTCCTGCATTCACGTCCTTCATTTACAGCAGATCCCGCTTTTCATGCCGGTGCCTATTATGTTCAAGAGGCCAATAGCATGATTATTGGGGAGTTGGTGAAGCGCCTCATCACGCAATTTGATCCAGGGGCGGTAGTCTTAGACCTTTGTGCATCACCCGGAGGAAAAAGCACACACATTGCTTCACAATTGAGACCGGGAGATTTACTGGTTGCGAATGAAGTGATATCGGGCAGAACGGGCACTTTGATAGAGAATCTTTGTAAGTGGGGACAGGGCAATCACGTGGTAACATCTGCGGATGCCAAATTGCTGGGAGAGCTTCGTGGGTTATTTCAAATTGTGGTGGCCGACATGCCTTGTAGTGGTGAAGGGATGTTTAGGAAAAACCCCGACTCTGTGCAGGAGTGGAGCGCGGACAATGTGATATTGTGCAGTTCGCGACAGCAGCGCATCGCCCATGATATTTGGCCCAGTTTGGCTGAGGGGGGTATCATGATTTACAGCACGTGCACGTACAACCGAGAGGAAAACGAAGACAATATCAATCACATTGTGGAGACGATGGGTGCCGAAATTATGGAATTCGACTTCCCTGAATCCTTGGGTATTTTTGAGCTTGAGCCCGGTAAATATCGGATGCTACCCCACAAAACATTGGGTGAGGGGTTCTTTTTTACCCTATTGAGAAAAACAGAAAAAACCCGCTTGTCGCTACCCAAAGCTGCCAAGATGAAACCCGTGAAACAGTTGCCATCATTCTTGGGTAACACTTTTATGGGATATGAGTTGCAAGATGGTTTGATGGTTGTGCGCAGCGGATATTGGTTAGATTATTATCCCAACTTACCGGCGCTTTTGCCATCGGTAAAACAAACAGGGGTGAATGCTGGTTTGATGAATAAAAACCAATGGAAAATCCATCCCGAGTACGATTTGTTGGCGAACAAAACGGTGGATTATCCCACCATTCCGTTGAATATTGACCAGGCGCTTGACTATTATAAAAGGGCATTTTTACCGATTCCCGGACAGCCCAAAGGGGTTGTGGGTTTGCGGTGGAACGGACTTTCTGTGGGCACAGCAAATGCAGTTAACCACGGATTAAACAATTTGTGGCCAATGCACTGGCGGATACTGCAATCACAAATGCAAGCCAATACGTTGTTGCGAGAAAAATAATGGTCGACAGGAATTGTCGGAGTGGGAATGTTGCTACGACTTGGGTGCTTTGGGTTTGATGCGTTTCAACCGATCCACGTAATTCATTTCTTTTTCGGTTAAAAAACGCCATTTGCCGCGACCCAATTTTACTTTGTCGAACTCTCCCAAAAGCACTCTATCCAGGGCAGTTACTTCGTAGCCAAAATGTTCAAACATTCTTCGCACGATACGGTTTCTACCACTTTTAATTTCAATTCCCAAGACGGTGTCTTTTCCTTCTTCAACAAATCCACACTGTTCAAACGCCATCATACCATCTTCCAATTCAACCCCTTCTACCAATTTCAACATGTGCTCTTTGGTGGGTTTTCTATCGAGGGTAGCGCGGTAAACTTTTTTGATTTCGAAGCTTGGGTGCATGAGTTTTTGTGTCATGTCGCCATCATTGGTCAACAACAAAACCCCTGTGGTATTTCTATCAAGTCTTCCGATGGGATAGATTCTCTCTTTGCCAGGAAGATCAATCAGTTCCATCACGGTTTTTCTGCCTTCTGGGTCATCGGTTGTGGTGATGAAACCTTTGGGCTTATTCATGATGATATAAACTGGCTTCTCGGGGATCACATTGCGATTTTCCACTTTGATTTTGTCGTGGGGTTTCACTTTGGTTCCGAGCTCAGTTACTACCGTGCCATTGACACTCACAAGTCCTTGTAGAATCAATTCATCGGCTTCTCTTCTTGAACAGATACCGCTATTGGCGATGTACCGATTTAATCGGATCTCATTGCTTTTAGCGTGTTCGGCGCCTTTTTCTAGGTTGTTCGATACGCGATTGAATTCTCTTTTGCTGCCTTTAAAACCTTTGGGCGTATCTGCACGCTCTGCTTTTGGAATACCGTAGGTTTTTGGCGTTTCGGGCACGTAGTCAGCATTGTTGCTGTCTGACTCGGCACCACGGGGTTTGAATTTCGCCAAGCCTTTCGCACCGTTTCCTGAAGAGGCATTGAATGATGGCTTTGGACCACGATCGTTGCTCTTGTCCCAGGTTTGACTCGACTCGCGTTTGTCGCCGAAGGATTTTGGCTTGTCGAAACTACGCGGCTTATCGAATCCGCGGGGCTTATCGAATCCGCCGCGATTGTCGCCTCTATCGCTACCTTTTTCCCATGGCTTACTTGATTCGCGCTTATCGCCGA
>JALQWO010000001.1:25964-52472 GCA_023258655.1 Bacteroidia bacterium | reverse complement strand
CTTTCTGGGTGTAGAAGGTGAGGGGGGCTTGGTATAAGTGTTCGCCATCGGTCCAAAAATGACTATTCGTATGTTGTCCACTGCCCACAATGTGGGTGATTTTTTCCCTGCGATTGTGAATGGTATCTCGCCCTTGAAGTCTGAATTCTTGAATGTACAGCGAATTGTTTTCCCAATAAGGATAATAATAGAGGTTGAGTTTTTTGTCGTATACGGGCTTAACTCCATCAAAATCGGCCTTGGAGTACTGACGTTCTGCTTTGTGAAAACTCATACCCATGCCAGTTTCAACAAATGTGGCATGTTTGTCTGAGTGACATCCCTTGCAAGCTTGTATGCCTACATACGTTGCCGAATCGCCCAAATTTCTGAAGGTGGGTTCAGTTTTTGGCGCTTTACATTGAACCATGTGAGAGATAATCACCGATACGCCGGCGACAGCTACGACTGCAATCCAATGCCGTGAGGTGATCACAAAGTGGGTGTATTAGCCTCCAAACTGTGACTGCCAATCGAGTACCCCACCAATGAGGTTTCTTACATTGGTAAAGCCACTTTGGGTCAGGAACATTTTGGCTGTTCCGCTTCGTGCACCGCTTCTGCAGTGAACGATGACTTCCTCGTTTTTTAGATCTTCCAAATCTTCCAACTTACCAGGCAGTGTGCCCAATGGGATGAGGTCCCCACCCAAGTTGAATTCATCGTATTCGTGCTGCTCACGCACATCAATCAGGTTGATTTTCTCACCTGCATCCAACCGTTTTTTTAATTCGATTACGGAAATGTCAGTACTCATATTTTGATAAAGTGGTTATATGTGATTTGACGGTCTTTGCCAATGCATCGCAAATAGTAATGCCCCGGCATCAAATCACCCACAAATATACGGTTTGAGTAATCGGCATGGAGATGTAGTTTTCCTGAAATATCCCAAATTTCAATTTTTGCGCCCTCCGAATGCAAACCGTTCAAATGAATGTAGTCTTTGCAAGGATTGGGATACAACGCGAGTGTGGGCTTTACCACTTTTTCTGTACTGAAGGCATATTCTATTCTTTCTCCAAACAGCATTCGAATCATGGGTGTGCCTTTTGCGTCGCTACCTGCGTACTCCCAACTGCCCAACAAATTACTATACAAATGAGGGTTAGACTGGTCTTTGCCTTGATAACGGTAATTGTTGTCGTATCCTATGTTTAACACATAGGGCATCTGCTGTAGCCAACCTACGTAGTATTTTCCTGCCGGCAAATAAATTGCTGAATCAAAAAAGATGTAGGAGAATCCGTTGATTGAATCCGAGTAAATGGGGCGGGCCATGGGAATTTCATAGACCAATTTGTCTTGGTTGTCTGGTCGACCCACAGGACTTAACTCTTTCCAAATACGCAGTTTAAAACTCCGCGCGCTCACATCGGTCAAACTTTGGTTGAAATAAATCGCCAAGCCCCGCAATGAATCAGACTTGATGACATTGAAGTCCATGGCGAATTGCCCCTTTAAGTTGCCCAAAAAGGCGTAATCCAATCCAAATCCCCCTTCAGCACTGCCATCGTCATAGGCATACCAAGGCATAACGGTGTGTGATTGAATGATGGTATTGTTGTTGGTTTCAGCGTTGTAGTTGTCCGGTGTGATATCGTTGCTTTGCGGATTGACGCTGTAAATGTATTTCAGCTTAGGGGTAGATGTACTGAGTGAATCAAACAACAACGACTCATATTTTTCAGTAGTATCGCCATTGGCTTTGAGGTTTCTGGTGCTCGCAGAGAAGGGTTTCAAGTAAACTTGCTTGTTGTACTGATTGAAAATACTCATCTGGAAGCGGGTTTGAACCGCGATGCTGTTGAGGTTTTTGACCACCATGCTCGGTCCCATTCCGCGGATGCTGTTGTTGTAGCGATAATGCGAGAAAGGCACGTTGGTGAAGTCCATGAACAATCCGGGGTTGACTTGACTTAAGCCCACGTCTTGGATCGATGTTTCGCCGGCTTTGCGATTTTTCTCAATTCGGATGTAGTCCAAGTGCCAGTGATTCAGGTTGCCGGTTGCCTTGGTGTAGTTGACAAATCGAAATTGGAAGTTGGGGATGAGATAGTCGTAATGGGCAATCGCCACAAAATACTCTTGGAAGTCACCCACAAATCCGCCAGCAATTCCCCATGTCTTCACCCATTCGTTGCGTATATTTTTTAAATACAAAAGCAAACTGTCTTCTGCTTCGGGTGCATCTCCAATTCCTTGGCGTTGAACAAAAAAGCTGAGGTAAATTGAATCGGTGGGTTTATAATTGATGGTTTGACTTCCTACGCGTTTGAATTGCAAGTTGATGGGTTGTGAGGTTAAGCTGTCAGCAAAAACCATGTTCCGCTTGTCGAGCGTTTGATAGGGATTCCCGTGTGCATCCAAATGATCAAAAGTGGCCACGCCAAAGTTTGGTGCTTTCTTGGGAAATGAATTGTTTACCCAGACCAAATTGTCAATCCATCGCTCTTCACTCGGATAGCCAAAATCATGGGCGAAATCTTCAAAAAATGGCAATGAAAGTGTGTCTGAAATCCCCCAAGAAACTTGATTATCAATGTGTTGGTCTTGGGTGATTCCGGGCCGGTGTACCAGGGGTTGTAAACGCACGTAGGGCTGTGCTTTTGTCGCGCCGACAAACAGCAAAAAAACAGCAGAGAGAAAACTCTTTACGCGCATCTTGATCCAATTGAAACTTTCGTTTGGTGACAAAAAGTCCTTAAAACGGGTTTCAACACGCTAAATTAACGAAAAAAACGCAGGATTATTCTGCAAATACCGAGATGATTGACAGAAGTCTTACATTATTCTGAATCCTCTGAGCCGTCAACAGGTTCTGAAACTGAGGTTGAATCACTGGTTGGTGACATTTCAGAATCGATAATGGTAATGTCTACCACAGTTCCTTTGAGTACTTTCTCACCCGCTTCAATGCTTCTGCCGCCCACGCGTTGGTCGGTCACCAAATTGTTGCCATATTCCGCGTATTCTTTTGTTACATTTCCCAAAACTAGTCCCGCATTTTTCAGTAACGCTTTGGCCAAATTCAAACTACAATCCGTTAATTTGGGCATATTAACTCTTTGTCGGGAGGTTGCATTTACCTTGACATAAACGATTCTGCCGGATTTTACATCATCATTGGCTTCTGGGGTTTGCTCCACAATTACACCGGGCTTCATGTTATCGAGGTATACGGTGTCATTGATTTTCATTCGAAGATCCATGGATGACAGTTTCTCTTCTGCTTCAAACGGTTTCATCTTTAGCACATTGGGCACCAAAATGGCATCGCCGTGACGTGTGTAATAATCCAAACCGAAGTAGGAGAGTGTTATGATGACTGCCAAGAATAGACCACCCAATCCAATATTATACAACCAGTTTTTCAAGCGCTTCGATTTTCTCCAAATTTCAGTATTTCCCTGATGAATTCAAAGGGTTTGTACCCGTTAATTGATGCTTGATGGTAGATGCAAGTTGCCGGCGTCATTCCGGGCAATGAATTGACCTCAATAATGATCGTTTCTACATTTCCATTGGCAAAAATCCGGACGAATGCATCGATTCTGCAGTACCCCGTTACGTCGAGCGCTTTGGCAACAGATTCAAGTGTTTGTCTTACGGATTGACTAATGCGTGACTGCTCTATTGGATCCTTCGAAAAGCGTGAGGGTGTGAGATTTTGTCCTTGTCCGGCCAAGAACTTTTCTTCCAAACTCAAGATTTCACTTTCTGCCAAAGACTCTGATGGTTCAAATACCTCGTAACGAATGGTTCCGTCTGCCTCAACATGGGTTACCATTCCGCCCGTTACTTCAAGAAATCTCTCCGCACCCGCACTGTCGATGAATTGTTCGATGAGCAGTTCTGTTTTTCGTGGCATTTCATCGGAGGGACGGATATTGAGGGTGTCACAAAGGACTTGGTCAATGTGATCGGTGTCTCGAAATATTGCTTGCATGAAAGCGTGTAATTCACCAGCAGATTTGATTTTACGGACAGCGGCACTACATCCATCATCGGCGGGTTTGGCAATCAATGGAAGTCCAAATTCTGTAGACAGTGTCTCGCAGAGCGACATGCCTTTTTGGGCCCAATCCGATTTTTGAATCAAGGCATGGTTGGCAACCAAAAATCCTTTTTCCCTTAGAATTCTGTTGGTTTCGAATTTGTTAATGGTGATGGCCGCGGAATGGCTCAAACTGCCGTTGTGGTAAAGTCTATGTTTGGCCAAGTCTGCCTGAAGTGTACCGTCCTCTCCGGGTCTTCCATGTAATGCGATAAACACCCCCTCTACCAAGCTACTCAGCGTGGATAAATTAATTTCAACCGGAGAGAAAACAGGTTTTGCATGCAACAATCCAGCTGTTATCTGTGCACTTTCTGATTGGATTTCTTGTAAAACTGGATTGTCACTGTAATGCAGGATTTTGTCCCGAATATCATCCGCGTTATCCTTTAACATCATGTTTAGTGGTAGAAGAAACAGTCTGTATGCTTGTGCATTACCAGTCAAAAACAAGGGAACCGGTTCCATCTCTTCACTGCTGCTGAGCTTTTCGTAAATATTTCTGCCACTTTCCATGCTGATGTGTCGCTCAAAACTATAGCCACCCATGATGACGGCGATTTTCTTCTTTTGCTGGGAATGATGTTGCGCATGGTCGTTTAGTCTGAGGCTTCTGTCCAACAAAGCGCCGAAAATGTGCCCTTTGGGATGTGAATGGATGCGGGCTCTCACTGAATTGAAATAAATCAACGACAAAAATGCACTTGGGTTCAATCCGATTTCTGCCGCTTGGTGGAAGAAAAATGAAGAAGGCATCATGCCACTGGTTGTATTCGGATCGTTCAGGAAAATGTCCCCATCTTCGGTGATAAAACCATCGATCCGCGCGTATACTTCAAATCCAAAATGCAGGTATAAATGACAACAAGCCTCGCGAATGTCGTTAATCCATGTCGCTTGTACCTCTATGGGTGTTACCTTGTTGCTGAGCCCGGGTAGGTATTTGCTGCGGTAGTCGAAAAGGTCGCCCGATTTGCGAATTTCAGTTGGGGGGAGAGCAAAGGGATTGCCATTGGGGTCAGCGACCACGATACAACTGAATTCCTTTCCGTCAATCATCGATTCAATGAGTACCAAAGATTCACTGTCGTTGGATTGTAATAGCACATGGGGCTGATTTTGTAAAGCCGTATTAAGATAATCCAACAATTGATTTGGCATGAAAATGAGGTGTCCATCGGCGAGCAAAGGCAATCCCAAACCACTTCTGAGGTCTGTTAAGTGCTTAATGCTTCGGATTTTGTCTTCCTCCGATTTTTCATTCCAGTCTGTTGCACTAAGTTGTAATCGGAAAAATGCGAGGTCTATGGCCGAACAGAAATCCTCAAAATTGGGATGTTTCAAAATACTCACACCGAGTGAAGATCCCTGGTGTGCGGGCTTTACCACGAAGCGTTCTGAGAACATTACGTTGTATTCGACAAACCATTGTTTCTTTTGGGGCAATTCGGCCTCTAACCAATCTTTTTGGCTCAACGTTGTGTATTCATTCACGTAAAGTCCCGCAGTAGTCTGAAAATCCTTTTGGATGGCTTTGTTGATGCCCATGGCGGAGGCCAAAATGCCGGATCCCGAATAAGGGATACCATGCCACTCTAGCATTCCTTGGAGGCTGCCGTCTTCCCCAAAAGTGCCATGCAGTGCCAAAAAGGCAAAATCAATTCTTTCCTTGATATCCTCCATGTTGACAGGTTCGCCGATGGCCGCCAATACCTGTCGTTGTCTTTGTTTGCTTTGGGCAATTTCCTCGATACTCTCCGCATATACTTGAAATCCGTGGGGTAAATCAGGCAAACAGGGCTGTCGTATGCCATCGATGTTGACATACGTTGGGGGATAGAAATCGCGGATACTTCCTTTGTATACGTATTCCCAATCCAATTGACAAAAATTGCCGAAAGAATCTACAAAAATGGGGATGGGTTCGAACAGTTGCTTGTCGAGGTTGTCATACACCGTTCTGCCGCCAGCGAAGGAGACTTCGCGTTCCCGAGACTGTCCGCCAAAGAAAATACCGACTCTAATTTTTTGCATAAGCGATAAAGCAAAAATACATGTGACAGGAACAAGAATGGTTGCAGTTCTGCACAAATCACAACGGTGTTTTTCTCTTTGGGCATTATCGCAAAAAATTGGGGGATCACGCCCCGATTCCCTTACTTTGTAACATGGTTGCTGTAATCTATCTATCGACTCAAATCAAATCATTGAACAATGTAAAAATGCCTGACAATGTGCGCGCATTTTATGAAGGGTTGGAAGAAGCCATAGTGGCACAGTATCAGGGTGTTGAGGGTTGTTTTCATTTGATCTTGAATCCAGGGAAAAGCACGCCTGCTGAGTGGGAGAAATTGCGCAAAGATGGCGCTGCGATTTTGTCAACTTTGCCAAAAAAAACCAGAGAAATTAACCTGGTGAATGTGGATTGGGATGCAGCCAAAGCATTGGCATTTGCCGAGGGGATTTTACTTGCTGATTATCGATTCGACAAATATTTGACCAAAACGGCGAAACAAGACCCCTTGAAATTGACCCTTACCGGCAAGGGCGCCGATCGTTTGGCGGAGATTCAGGTTATTACTGATGCAGTGAAAACCGCCAGAGATTGGGTCAATGAGCCAGTGAATGCCTTGAACGCACAAGGTCTGGGGGAGGCCTTTCAATTGTTGGGACAATCACTGGGCTTCAAAGTAGAGGTATTTGGGGAAGCCCAAATTGAAAGTTTAAAAATGGGGGGATTGTTGGCGGTGAATCGCGGCAGTCAAGAGCCACCGAGTTTCTCCGTGATGGAATACAAGCCAACTGATGCAAAAAATTTGCAACCCATCGTATTGGTGGGAAAAGGGGTTGTTTTTGATACAGGTGGATTGAGTTTGAAACCCACACCCAATAGCATGGACATGATGAAATGCGATATGGGGGGAGCTGCGGTTGTTGGTGGTGTTTTTGAAGCCGTTGCAACATTAAAATGGCCCATTTGGTTGGTAGGATTGGTGCCCGCTACCGATAATCGACCGGGAGAAATGGCTACATGTCCGGGCGATATCATCACGATGTATGATGGTACCACGGTAGAAGTATTAAATACCGATGCCGAAGGACGTTTGATCTTGGCCGACGCACTCACGTTTGCCAAAAAGTATGAACCCCAATTGGTGCTGCAGCCAGGGCTTTGGGTAATTATGGGTCCGCCTTGATGGCCCAAGCACCAGAGTCTATGGTGAAATCGTTGAAGAAAGCAGGAGAAAATGTATATGAGCGATTGGCGGAGTTGCCCTTGTGGGAAGAATATTATGAAGAGATCAAAGGAGGCATCGCAGACTTGAAAAACCTTGGAAAAGGAGAGGGTGGGGCCCACAGTGCAGCAATGTTTTTGAGACATTTTACCAATTATCCTTGGGCCCATATCGACATCGCCGGAACTGCTTTTGCAACTTCTCCGAGCCATTATACGCCAAAAGGTGGCACAGGTGTTGGCGTTCGCTTAACTTTGGAGTTTCTTAGACAGCAAATAAATGGATAATCAAAAGGTAAAATTGGGAATCACGCAAGGCGATCCGTCTGGTGTGGGCATTGAATTGATATTACGTGTTTTTGCCGATCAATACATTTATAAGTACTGTACCCCAGTGGTTTACGGAAACACAAAAACATTTGTTGCTTGGAAAAAACATCTCAACTTGCAAGATCCCATGTACAACCTGGTGAATTCTGCGGCGGATGCCAAAGAAGGCAAGTTGAATTGGGTGTTGTCGAGCGACGCCTCCATGGAATTAGCCATTGGTACCGCTTCGCCAGAATCAGGCAAAGAGGCGTTACTCGCAATCGATAAAGCCATCGCCGATGCGCAATTTTTGGATGCCTTGGTAACTGCCCCCATCGATAAATCTACCGTTGCTCCGCATTCCGCGAATTTTACCGGACATACAGGCTATCTCGCCGATGCATTGGGAGCAAAGTCTCATGCCATGATCCTGGCCTCGGAGGATTTGCGTGTTGCGCTGGTGACGGAGCATGTGCCCATTACTCAGTTATCGAAATACCTTACCCAGGAGAAAATTGAGCAAAAGATTGAGGTGGTATATGAAGCCTTGCGGAATGATTTCAATGTTTTGAAGCCCCGTATCGCTGTGTTGGGTTTGAATCCTCATGCGGGCGACCAAGGTCTGTTGGGCGAAGAGGAATCCAAGATCATTGAACCGGCCATCGCCAAGCATTTCAAAATGGGGAAATTGGTCTATGGTCCATACTCTGCCGATAGTTTCTTTGGCAGTGGAAATTATAAGAATTTTGACGCGGTCATCGCGATGTACCACGACCAAGGTTTAATCCCCTTCAAAACCATGTCATTCATGGACGGGGTAAATGTAACTGCTGGGTTGCCCATCGTGCGCACAAGTCCAGATCACGGCACAGCATATGATATCGCTGGGAAAATGATAGCCGATCCAAGCAGTATGAGGGCGGCAGTTTTTGAAGCCATTCACTTGGTGCGAAACAGAAAGCAATTCGTAGCCGATTTTGAAAATCCACTGGAATTTTCAGAGCTACGTCGCGAAAGATTTCGCATCGATTTTTGATCAGCGCAAACGCGCATGGTCTAGCAACCAACTGCAAGTTTTGATGTAAACACCAGCGGTTAGGGTTTCTTCTAAGTCGAAATATTCTCTTAAATTTCCTGTGGTAGCTTGTTGCATCATGTGATTCACACCGGGGAATTCGGCATAGGTCACACCAACTCCAGCATCCTCCATGGCAAGGACTAACTTTCTGGTAGGAATGGGGTTTACTTGTTTGTCGAGTCCTCCTTGAATCATTAAAATGTCGCAATCTTTCAAATTTAAAAAATCAGGTGTGGGGTCATACTGGAAAAAGTAACGCGTCCAAGCGTTGTAGCCCAGTGGCAAATAGTTTTTTGCCATGAAAGTTTCTACGGATTTCTCCCCGTAAACTTTGGCGATTTTTGCGTTGTCCGAACGCCACACTTTGTAGGCTTTTTGGAAATCTTTACCTGCTGATTTGGTCCAAGTTGAGAAACGTTGGGCGAAGGCCAACTTTTCCTCCTCAGTGGGTGTGGGTGTTTTGTCCTGGTCCAGATTTTTGCTTTCACCCATTTCAATGGCCAATGAAATCAATTTGCGTTGCGCATCGGCCAAGTGATGACGGGTAAAAGAGTCATATCCGTTGTTTTTCCATTCGTTTTGAATCTGATATACGCTGGTTTCGATGCCTGTACTGGTTGCGCCGGCCAATGTTACGATACCGGAGAGATGCCGTTTTTTCGATAACATCAAAGCCACGGCGGCGCCTTCACTATGACCTATTACGAATACCCTTGTGGTGTCAATCATCGGCAAACTGCCCAAATAGTTGATGGCGGCAAGGGCGTCACTTACATAGGATTCTGTGGTTGTGTTGGCGAGGAATTTGGGATCACCCACGGATTTTCCCACACCGCGATCATCGACCCTCAAGACGGCAAAGCCCGACTGTGTTAGGGCGTCTGCCCAAACGGCAAAGGGTTTGTGGGCACCCAGGGCTTCGTCGCGGTCCTGCGGACCGCTCCCCGACAATAACAACACAACAGGGAATTGATGGTGAATTCCAGCGGTGTCAACATTGACTTTCACCAATGCGGGGGCTGCCGGGAAAATGGGAAATGGCGCAATGGGTGTTTCACTGATGATGGGCTTTGGCGGTAATGCCATCTTACCCTTGGCGGCGGCCATGATAAGGTTTTCGCCGGTCCAATCCGACGGGTTTTCCGGTGATTTTGGATAGGTGAGTGTTCCTGAGAATTTGAGTTTTCCCGATGGATGTGAAAAATCTACGAGTTTAACTTCGTAAGGAAAAGGAGCAATCGGCGTTTGGGGTTTACGGTCGAATAAACTTTGGTAAAAAACACAAGGTATCTCTTGTCCGCCCTGCTTCCAAGTTCCCTGCAATTGTTTTTGGTCTACCAATCTTCCCGTGAATGACGCTCCAAACCCCAAGGTCCATGTCAATGATCCCGATTTCTCTTCCACCACGGTAGACTCCACGGCATATTCTTTGAGGCCTTGCATTGGGACATCCAGCGTGGATTTGAGTTGCCCATCTTCCCATATGATGTGGAATGTCAATCCAATTTGCATCTGCCCGGCTGCCACGGTGCCTTTCCAGTAGCCTATCCATTTTTGTTGGTCAGGTGATTGAGACAATAGTTGTGCAGACAACAAAAGGAGACCCATCAAGGCGATGATAGATTTTGCTTTTTTCATTTTAAATCAAGGTATGTGATACGCCCATCTTGGCGGGTTCAACATCGGCAAAACCGATGTTGTTTAATTTGGTTTCAAAACTGGCCATTCCACTGGGTTCGCCATGAACCAGGAATACTTTCTTCACTTTACTGGGGTCTTGACACGACAAGTAATCGCACATTTCCCTCCAATCCGCATGCGCACTAAAATTATCCATCCGATGAATTTCGGCCTTGACCTTGTGGATGTCGCCGAAAATTCTCACTTCCTCCCTGCCTTCAATAAGCTGCCCGGCCAAACTGCGCGGAGAAGCATATCCAACCAGCAAAATGGCACAATTGGGGTCTTCAATATTGTTGGCAATGTGGTGTTTGATTCTGCCCGCATCGGCCATGCCGCTAGCGGAGATGATGATGCTTGGTTGTTTTTCTTCGTTGATGGCCTTGGATTCCTCCAATTTCGATACGTAATGTAAATTCTGAAATGCAAATGGGTCGCCATCCCGGGAGATATAGTCCAAAATTTGGGGATTGAAGCTCTCGCGATGGATAGACATCACCTGGGTGGCCTTTACACTCAATGGAGAGTCTACATACACTTTGATCGAAGGGAGTTTTTTCTCATGCTCCAACTGGTCTAATAAGTAGATGATTTCCTGGGTTCGGTCAATCGAAAAGGCCGGGATGATGATTTTGCCTTGTTTTTCTACACAAATGTGTCGAATCAGGGCGAGCAGGGGATCCTTGGCATCAGCACTTGGCAAATGCTCACGGTTACCATAGGTGCTTTCGCAGATGATATAATCTGATTGTGGAAAAGGAAAAGGTCCCTCCAAAATTTGGTCGTTAGGTCTTCCGATATCACCTGTGAAGGTCAATGCAACGGTCTTGTTTTCGATACTTTGCAACGACAAATGAATACAACCGCTACCCAAAATGTGGGCATTGGGTATGAGTTGAAACTTGCAAGATTCATCGATTTGAAACCAAGCCTCATCCTCCACACTTTTCATTTGTCCCAACGTTTGAACTACATCTTTTTCCGTGTAAAGGGGCTCGATGGCTGACTCACCACGAGCGATGCGTCTTTTGTTTACCCGATTCAAATCTGATTCTTGAATGTGAGCACTATCCAATAGCATCATGTTGCACAAGTCCATTGTTGCGCCGTTACAATAAATGGGGCCTGAAAATCCATCCCTCACCAATCGCGGCAGCAAACCGGTATGGTCGATGTGGGCATGCGATAAAATGACACAGTCGATATTTCTTGGATCAAACCCCCAATGACGGTTTAGTAAATCGCCCTCGGCGCCTTCACCCTGAACGAGTCCGCAGTCCAACAGTACCTGGGTTCCCAAGGATGTTGTGATCAAATGTTTTGAACCTGTGACACGCTGTGCGGCACCGTGACAAGTATAAGTAGGATGCTGTAGCATGATGAAATGAAAATCAAAAGTACATGGCAAAGCTGGCCTTTACCCCTACATTTCGATAGGAGTTTGCTTCCAAATAGGTCATTCGCCAAATCAAATCGATGCGAATACACTTGAAAATATTCTCAATGCCTACACCCACTTCCCAATAGGGTTTTTTGTCAAACGTCTTGAATTGGGTGATGGGTTGGCCTTCCCAGCTTTTCGGGATCAGCAATCGGTTTTGTTCTTGCAGTGTGCCGTAAATGGCTTTGGTTGAAACAACCTCCCGAAGTTTGAAATGGTTGAGCAATGGGATGCGGTTGATGACGTAGCCGTTGAAATGGTGCTCAAAACTCAATTGTAAACTCTTGTCTGATACAAATTCGAAAATGCGCATTTGATTGTAGGCATTTTGGCTGTACATGAAACTTTGGTTGCCAACGTAGACGGTGAGCAATGGATAGGGTAGCAAGCCAAATACTTGCGAGTAATCAACACCGAAAATACTCCTTCCCATGATGCTCCAGGTTTGATCGTATTCATAGCCCAACTGCAGTTTGGTGTAATTGTATTGAGAACCCAACAAACCTTTGATTCCCTGTTGAACATACAGCGAATATTTCGGTCCGCCCGCGCTAAAAGTCATGCGGTCATATTCGGTGCGGATGTCATAACTCTTGGGGTGGAAAAATAACCGAAATGCCAAGTAGGAGTTGGTGATTTTGTTGGAAATAGTGCCAGAGTCCGTATTGGGATAATTGGAATAATAAGCGAAACGGTAATTTCTCACATAAGGGAAATTGTAAATTCCATGAAATGCTCCTGCCGTTACGCGAAGACCAGGGCGTAAATCGGTCCCAAGATTCACCTTGCTCTGTCTCACCAAAGTGATATTGTTCGATCCAAAAAGGTTGAATGCAGTAAACAAACTTTGCGCATACAGTTCATTGTCTGTGAGTCCGATGAGTTCTGTGTCGTAGGTGTGCGACAGTGAGAGTTTCGTGTAATAGGTTTGATTCAAGATGATGTCTGTCTTGAGTCCGTATTTGTAGGCTTTATCGTGAAAGCCATAGGCCAAGAATCCGGTGGTGAGTGAATTTTTGGAAATGGCCGGGGTGGTTCTGAAGCCCATTTTCATTCGGAAACCTTCGTAGGGGTTCCAACTGGCGAGGGTGTAATAGGGACCAAAATCCATCTTGCCAATTCGTTGGTATCCATCAACCAAAAAATTCACCAGGTCGATGTATGACTTCACCCTGGGTAAACTGTTTAGCGTATCAATTTTGCCAGATATCCTGGCCTCTTCTGCCGATTGTTTGATGTGTGCATGGGCCGTCCAAAAGGTGTCTGATTTCAAGTTCGCTTCCGGGGCAATTTGGATGCGGTTGTCAAAAAATCTTGGGGGGAATTCCATGCCAAAACGCATGTCTTTGCATGAGAGCACGTTGGTGGCTACCATCCCTGCTGCTTGCTCAGACAGTTCACCAATGTCGATCATCACACGGGCTTTGGTACAGAAATAGGCGCCGGATGGCGTTGGCACGTATTCTTGTGAGAACTTGAGCTTTTCGATGTAATTAAGGTTGGCGGCACCAGTGATCTCAACGCTCAAACGCACGATGGCTCCACTCGTGTCTTCAATCCAAATGAAACCACTCAATGCCAAGTCTCGCGGATTTTTGGGTGTAACCTGGATTTGGAACAAGCGTCGCGGTCCCATTTTGTCTACATTCACCAATTTGTAGTCATAGATCAATTCAGCACCTGGGCTGATTGGCGTTGGGATGCCTTTGTCCAAAACCACCAAACTCTCATCGTAAATGTTGTAGTTGGTAAAAGTGTTCCCCATCATTTGGCCGATGAAAGTTCCATCGGTAACGCCAATGCCCCGGATGCGGGTGGCCTTTACCACTTCTTTGGAAAGCCGTGGGTTGCGTTGGAAGCTGAAATCGCTCAATACCTCGGAGAAAAGGACAGGCAGAATCGCCTTGTTGCTATCTCCGGTGAGATAAGAAATGGTATCGAAATAGCTTCCCACTTCGGTGGCGAGCTTGGTTTTTTTCAAATTCTTAGAAATGTTGTTGATGGCCACAGTGGTTTTCGAAAACACTTCACATTCATAACTACTGATGCGGTCTGGGTTGTTGATTTCCCGTTTTTTCTGGGCGAGGTTTACCCAAATCATGGCAGGATTGATGCCCAAGCGGATATTGGCTCCTTGCATTCTTTCTACTTTTCTTTTGAAGTAGAGCTGCAAGGGCAGGGACTTTACAGTGTCGAGGGCGATGGTTATCGTCTCGTATCCCATGTAAATGATTTCTATGGTATCGGCGGGCCAGGGACGAAATCCTAGATCAAACTGGCCTTCAAAATCGGTGTAAATCCCCAGTGTTGTGCCTTTGAAAAAGATGTTCGCATAGGGGACAGGTTCGTGGGTTTCTTCATCCCAGAGAACGCCATGGATGTGATTTACTGGGCGGACAATGTTGGAATCTCTATGGGCAATTGGGTGCTTTTGGTTGGTGGCATGCACACTGCCCATCAACAGAAAGCAGAGCGTCATAATCAATCGCACAGTCATAGGATGTGTAAGCTGTGGTACGCGCTGATTTATTGGGCTTTGCAAGCAATGCATTCCTACAAATTTACACATTTTGACGGTAGCGTAAATAGAAAAAGTCACCATTACTGATGACTTTTCTTTTGTTGTAGCGAAGGGGGGAATTGAACCCCCGACCTCAGGGTTATGAATCCTGCGCTCTAACCACCTGAGCTACCTCGCCATTGAGGGCTGCAAAAATAGTGACTTATGCGGAATTTTGCAATTCGCAAAGAAAAATCCTGAAATGATTGAGGGTTAGTGGGATGGGCCGTTCAGGACTTGATTTACATGCTCCATCACCACTTCGGGTTTCAACGTCTCCATGCAACTGTTCCCATCCACGCAGCTGCCACGATAAAAACACTTACAAGTTTTAGGGGGCTGCACAATGGCTCCCTTGTTGAAAAGGTCGAATTCATGGGGATTGAAAATGTTGTTCATCAGCACAATTTTTTTGCCTAGACCCAAAGTCAGATGCATGCCCATGGTTACCTGTGTTACAACCAAATCGCACTGATCGATGAGGTTGATGAATTGCTGCAACGGGTAGTGGCCCAAGTAACTGGCGTTACTGCCTTCTTGTATGGCCAAGTTGCGCTCATGCTCTTGAGCACCGCCCAAAAGCAAGGGCGTGTATCCCGCCACTTCAATCTTTTTGGCCAAATCAACCCAATTTTCTATGCTCCACAAACGGGTGGTCCAGCGATCACCACAGCCCGTATTCAATCCGATGATGGGCTTGCTACGGTCCAGGTCCCACACAAATCCTTTGTCGGCATGATTGTCTAACAAATATGGCTCTCCTTCGTACGTGAGGCCGCAGATTTCGAATATTTCCGTGCAGTAATTTTTGGTGTTGGCTTTGCTGATGTCGTCGAACAAACCCGTGTCAAACTTGTGTTGCGCCAAATCATTGACGGGTTGTGTAGCGCCATCCTGTAGGATGAAGCCGTACTTTTCTTTGGCGTTAACCATTTTCAGCAAGGCAGCCGCCTCTTTCTCTTTGTCGAGGTTGATCGCAATGTCCCAATCGGTGTTGGTTACATACAAACTCGCTTCGATACCCAATTTGTACACCTCGTGTATCTCTCCCTTTGGCAAAATGTCAGGAAAAAGGGTGATCCAAGTAAATTTGGCATGCGGATACAGTTTCTTATATCGAGTAATCAGGGGTGTTGTTCGAATGACATCGCCCATGGCGCCCAATTTGATGATCAAAATGCGCTTCTCAATGGGGGTGTAGGCCAGACAGTTTTCGCAGTGAAAGCCTTGTTCCTTGTGGGGTTTGCATGGAATGTGACCTAAGAAGTGAAGACAGTCTGGATTGAATTTCATGGGGCGAAAATAGTTTTTTCATCGCAAACACTTGCCATTGCAACTATTTGGGCACAAAAGTTGTCTAATTTTGAAAGAGATATTTTTGGTGAAACGTCTGCTACAGTGGTTTGTGATTTTTTGCTTTTTTGGTTGGTTTCCAGCCTTAGAAGCAACGCACTTGGTGGGTGGCTTTTTGACGTACAAACGATTGGGATCCAATGGCACCAATACACAATATCGCGTGAATATTTACGCCTACCGCGATTGCAGTCCCTCCGATGGAGGAATTCAGTTTGAAAAGAAAGTGGGACTTTGTGTCTACAACGAAAACAAATCGCTCTACACCACGTTTGAGGCGAGCCTCGTATCAGAAAAATCTGTGGACCCTGTGGGAAATACCGCTTGTCCCGAGGTTGCCAAAGCCTGTTTGAAACAAGGGGTGTATGAAGTCAATATCACACTGCCCAATTCCACCACGGGTTATCATTTGAAATGGGAAAGGTGCTGCCGAAATACCCAGAGCAACCTCATTGACAATACGGGAACGCCCTTCCAGGGGCAGACGTACTACGGTTTTATACCTCCTACAGCAATCGCGAACAGTTCTCCGTCCTTTTTGGATTTACCCGTGCCTTTCATCTGTGCTGGCGATACTACCACCATCCGAAACCGCGTGCTCGACATTGATGGTGATTCACTGTCGTACAAGTTGGTAACCCCTTGGCAGGGCGGACAGGCGAGTTGGGTAGATGTGGTGAATTGTTCTGACCCTATGACCGCCTTTCAGAATGTTCAGTATGTAACCGGGTACTCAACGGCCAATCCTTTTGGTGCTGGGGGGTATGTGAATGTGGACGCCTTTAATGGATTGACGACATATATGGCGCCGGCAGCCGGAAGATATGCGGTGGCGATTGAAGTGACTGAATGGCGCAATGGCATCGCAATTTCTTGGGTGCGATTGGATTTGCAGATTTTGGTCATCAGTTGTAGCAAGAACAACCGACCTACACTCACTTTTGAATCACCCGGTCCATGGTATGTGGAAGCGGGGGAAACGCTTTGCAAAAAAGTTACGGGTCAGGATTTGAAGGATACCCAAGACATCATCACCCTGAAAGCGTATGGCGATATCATTGCCGGAACCAATGGTTACAAAGGAACCAAAGCTACTTTCAGTCCAACCGCCAATGCAGCGAGGAAATCGGTGACTTCAACCTTCTGTTGGACACCCGACTGTAACATCAATACCACCACGCCATTTCGGGTGACGTTTGAAGCCTACGACAATGCATGTCCGTCCAAGTTTATCAACCAAAACGTACTCATTTATGTAAAACCGTTTTTGCCCATTGAAACGGTGAAGGGCAAGGTGAATTTGTGTCAAAACACCCAGGCAGAGCAATACGAAATCAACAAATACGATGCATCACGTACCTACACTTGGTCGGTGAGCGGTGGAACAATCAACGGAAAAGATACGGGTAGATTTGTGAAAATCGATTGGGGGAATACGGCCATTGGAAAAATCACTGTAACGGTAAAAAACAAATACGGTTGCACGGCCGACATCATTTTGCAGGTTAATTTGGTAGCGGCACCGGCGCGACCAGTGATCACGGGTACGGATACGGTTTGTTTGAATCAAACCTCTGTATTTACTACCCCAAAAACGCAAACATCCTACAAGTTTACGGTGGTGGGCGGGACCTTGTTGTCCTCTGCGCAGGTGGGTAGCAATATGGAAGCCAAAGTATTATGGAACAAAGCAGGGAAGGGCTTGGTGACCGTGATTGCAACAAACAATTTGGGCTGTAATAGTATCCCGGATTCGTTCGCGGTTTTTGTGAGTTCGCCGGTGGGCAGTGGAGTTTTGGGGCCGGTAAGTGTATGTCCAAACAACCGTGGAATCCTATACACATTGGACAAGAAATTATGGAAATCCACTTACACTTGGTCCGCCATCGGTGCAACAAATAGCAAAGTGATTGCCGATACGATGTTCAGTGTGGATTGGGGCGGATTGGGGTCGGGAACTGTGCAGGTGATTGTGACAGATCGATTTGGTTGTAGGGATACATCGAGACTCACAGTGAAAAAGAACCATGCGTTGGCGGGGCAGGCGCCACAAGGTCCAAACAATTTGTGTGAGTTGTCTTTGGGGGTAGGGTATAAGGTAAATGGTGTTCGAGGCGAGACCTATGCTTGGAGTGTTTCGGGCGGAAGTTTGAGCGGTGCCGCACTGGGCACTTCGGCTACAATCAATTGGGGTGTCGCTGGCTCAGCTTGGGTAGGCGTGATTGCCACTGCCTATGATTCTGTGAGCAAACTGCCATGTTTATCGCCGCTGATGAAACTTCCCGTGGTGTTGAATGGTGCACCTAAACTGTCGCCATTGAATGATTTAACCTATTGTCAATCAAGCACATGGCTTAGTTATTGGACTTCCAAGGTGGCTGGTGTAAAGAAATATGAGTATGATTTCGGTGGTTTGAATGTAACACCGACCATTTCTGCTGATTCAACACAATGGTCGTTGGCCTTTAATCGTGATACTTTTGGTGTATTCCCCGTGAAAATCAGGGCGATTTCTGTTACCGGTTGTCCAGGTCCTTGGATAACGGCCAATATTACCCTGAATAGAAAGCCTTTGACACAGCAGATTGCCGGTCCAACGGCGGTATGTATTCCCAATATTTTGGGACATGGATATTCCATCAACGGACTTGCCGGCAGTACTTTTCAGTGGTGGGTGAGTGGCGGTTCTTTTGCAGGTGCGGTGGGAAGTGGAACCACTGCAGTTGTTGTGGATTGGTCCCAGACGGCGCAACCGGGTTATGTGAATGTAATAGAAACTTCTGACAAGGGTTGTGCGGGAGATACGCTGCAAAAAGCGGTGTATGTGGATCAGTCGAGCATTGATTTGCGATGGGTGAGCATTGCGCCCCCGCCGAATACTGATGGCAGCATGTGGGTTCGTTATGAGTTGTTGAACGGAGCCCAAAATACAGGGGTTTTGGACATTGAGCGCCGCCCTGCGGGCGGCTCCAACTTTGCAACAGTAGGTAGCACAGCGGCCACTGATACATTGTATATCGACAACACCATTGCAGCAGATGCCACAGCCTATGAATACCGGGTGTCTACAGTGAATCTGTGTGGAAACCGAATCTATTCCACGCCCCATACCTCCTCATTGCTCAAAGGCGTGAAAACAGGGCCCTTTACCATGAATGTTTCTTTCAGCGATTACCAAGGATTTGCCGGAGGTATTGCGAAATATGAATTGTATCGTGCCTTGCCAGGAACTTCTGGGTTCCAGTTGTACAGGACCTACCCAGGGGTGAGTACCGACAATTTCAATAACGGTCAGGATAATTATCAGCAAATTTTCCGCATCAAAGCCTATGAATTGGGTGGAAATCGTGTGAGTTGGAGCAATGATATTGTCATCAATTTTGAACCCGTGGTATTTATCCCGGATGCATTTACCCCCAACCAAAATGGACTGAATGAAGTATTCTTGCCCTACACGGGAGGGTTGAAAACCTTTCACTTAACCATTTACAATCGCTGGGGTGAGAAAGTCTTTGAATCCAATGATCCTGCCTTGGGTTGGGATGGATACGTCAATGGCGTGATGGCGATGGAGGGGATTTATGTGTACGATTTCCGTTACAGCGATTTCAAAGACAAGCGGTATCAAAATTCGGGTACATTGCATTTGATTCGGTAAATACCTAATATTGAAATAGACTTGAGTCACATCAAACAAATAAAAAAATAAAAAACAGAATATGAGTAGTCCATTATTTTCAGAAAAAGCCTTCGACAGTGCTCGCTCGGCGACCTACGAAGGTGAAATGACGGTGAGTGGTACCGTGAACAAAACCATCGCGTTGTTCATCATGATGATTCTTCCAGCTGCATTCTTGTGGATGAAGTATGGCATCGAAGGTGGAGAAGGTGCTGATGGCTTGGCGTATGCATTTAACAATGGCTTGAGCGGTTACATGTTCGGCGGTATGATTGTGGGCTTCATTGCCAGTTTGGTGATGATGTTTAAGCAGTCTTGGGCTCCCTATTTGGCACCAGTGTATGCTGCGGCTGAAGGATTGTTTTTGGGTGCAGTATCTTTGGTTTTCAATACCATGTACGATGGTATAGTGATGAATGCCGTGGGTATCACCTTGTTGATTTTTGCCGTGATGTTGCTGGCTTATCGCTCAGGAATGTTGCGCGCGACGCCGATGTTCACCAAGATCATTCTTTTCGCAACCATGGGTGTGGGTGTTTTTTACCTCATTACCATGATTATGGGTATGTTTGGTGTACAGAGCTTTTACTATGGTAGTAGCCCAATGAGCATCGGTATTTCTGCGTTGATTGCCGGTATTGCAGCGTTTAACTTAATCTTGGATTTTGATTTTATCGAAAGACAATCAGCCAACGGAGCACCCAAGTACATGGAGTGGTTCGCAGGCGTTGCTCTGTTGATGACCCTTGTTTGGTTGTATTTGGAGATTTTGCGCTTGTTGGCAAAATTGCAAAGCCGCGACTAATCCTCGTCGTATTCCAAAGCCAGTTTGGCACTTTGGAGTTCGCTGAGAGAATGCAATTCTTTGGCGGCCTTGGCTTGTTCAATCCCCTGATTGAACCAAGCCAAGGCCGCTTCTTTTTCGCCCCGTTCAATCAGCAACTTGCCCAAATGAAAGTAGGTTGCCACATAGGTTGGGTGATTTTCCGTCAGCCACAAGTATTTGCCTAAAGCCTCCTCAGTTTGGCCCAGTTTGTTGTATTCTTGGGCTATGGCGTAATGCAAAAATGGGTCGTTGGGCGAGTCGTGTAAAAAAGCGTTGAGTTGTTCCAGTCGGTTCATGGGGTCATGCACTAAAGCTGATATTGAAAGGCCAACATGCGGCTTGGCGACGCATTCCATTCCAGGCCAATCTTGTCGTTGATGTTGAATTTGTAAAAGTGGGCATCAACCACTGCATCCAATACCTGAAGGACATAGACGCCTGTCAAACACAAAATGGCCACATCACGTCGAGATCGCTGATTGTCTCTGTCCTCCAACAACCTGGCACTGGGTGTTTTACCCAAACGGTACAACTGCCCAATACTGTCGTTGAGTGTTCGCATATTGTTTCGGAACAATCCAATGGCATATATGCTTCCTCCCAGACCCGCGTATACGATGGGGGCTTTCCAGTATTTTCGGTTATAAATCTGTCCCGCCCCCGGTAATGCCAGTGCCAATAGGGTAGCCTTTTTGGGGGAATGGGTGAAGTTGCTGTCCGTGGAAAAACCACCAATACCATGGGGCTGATTTTCAAACAGGCGGTTGGTAATTCCGTTGGGCGTGAAGGTGGAATGGTAGTTCGTCCTTTGAGATGGTTGCAATGATTCAGCTGGGGGCATTGACAGCAGCGACTGCATAGGCTGAGCGGCACGATCCATCAAATCCCCAAATGCGGGGTAGGGTTGTTGGTTCGCATTCAACGTTACCGAGGCTATTTGTGCTTCGACTGTGGTACAGGCAACAGCCAACAAGCCCATGAAAGCGAATTTGAACAACGAGAAACACCCTCTTCCCATGGGTTTTTTATTTGCCGATCAATCCCAAGATTCGTTCCAAATCCTCTTGACTCTTGTAGGAGATGATGATTTTTCCTTTCCCTTTTCCGGAGGATTTTAAATGCACTGCGGTGCGCAGTTTTTCGTAAAATGCGGCTGTGATGCGGTCAATTTCGGGATCCCAATCTGTGCCGTTTACCGATAGTCCCAAAGATTGTCCATTCTTTTTCGCCTTTACCAATGATTCAACATCGCGAACGCTGAGTTCCTCGCGGATAATTTGTTCGTAGAGTTCCATTTGTGCTACAGCATCGTCCATGTTGATCATGGCGCGTGCATGTCCCATAGAAACCTTGCCCAATTGGATACCCCGTTGTATGGGCTCTGGCAATTTTAACAATCGGAGATAGTTGTTGACGGTTGTTCTGTCCTTACCCACTCGCTCACCCAATTCTTCCTGTTTGAGGTTACACTCTTCCAACAATCGCTTGTAGCTCAATGCGACTTCTATCGCGTTCAAATCGCTGCGTTGAATGTTCTCGATGAGTGCCATCTCGAGCATGTCTTGGTCGTTGGCAACCCGGATGAAGGCAGGAATTTCTGTGAGTCCACCCAATAGTGAAGCGCGTGTTCTGCGTTCCCCTGAAATCAATTGGTAGCGGTCATAGCCCATTTTTCGCACCGTAATGGGTTGGATTACTCCATGAATGCGAATGCTCTCGGCCAATTCATTGAGGGCCGTTTCTTCAAATTCGCTTCTCGGCTGCCAGGGATTGGCTTCGATGCTGGATATGGGGATCATGGCCACATTGCCGGAAGTGGCATTGCCCATGGAGGTGGTAATGTCTGTATTTGCATTTTCGAGGAGGGCGCCCAATCCGCGGCCCAATCCCGCTTTCTTTTTCATTGTACTGCTCATGCCATTTCTGTTTCAGGTTGAATAAGGCCATTTTTCACCAAGACTTCCTTGGCCAAGTTGAGGTAATTGATGGAACCCCGACTATCGGCATCGTGATGAATCACCGGAACGCCAAAGCTTGGGGCTTCACCCAGTTTTGTGGTGCGTTGGATGATGCAATCAAAAACGATGTCTTGGAAATGCGTTTTCACATCCTCTACCACTTGGTTGCACAATCGCAAGCGACCATCGTACATTGTGAGTAGGATCCCTTCGATTTCAAGGTGCTTGTTGAGGTGGTTCTGTACGATTTTGATGGTGTTGAGCAATTTCCCCAAACCCTCCAAGGCAAAATACTCGCATTGCACCGGGATAATCACACTGTTGGCGGCACACAAGGCATTGGTGGTGATCAATCCCAAGGAGGGGGAGCAGTCCACGATGATGAAATCGTAGTTGCCCTGTATCGACTTTAACAAACCTTGCATGATGCGTTCGCGGTTGGGCATATCCAACAATTCGATTTCCGCACCCACCAGGTCGATGTTCGAAGGGAGCAAATCCAAATAGGGGACATTGCTATGCAAAATCACATCTTGGGGATGGATTTCCTGTACCAAACATTCATACAAACCCAATCGCACATTTTTGGGATCGAATCCGATGCCCGAGGTGGAATTGGCTTGTGGATCGGCATCCACCAGCAAGGTTTTGTATTCCAACACGGCCAAACTGGCGGCCAGGTTGATGGCGGTTGTGGTTTTACCCACTCCTCCTTTTTGGTTGGCGATGGCAATAATTTTTCCCATATCTGTGTGCTTCTTTTTTGCGTTTGGTGATGTCAATGGATTGTTGATTCTTCCCGCGACCTTGGGGTATTCAATCCGATGCGTTATCCATACATTTGTGTTGAATGCAACTTGTAAGGAGAATGGCTCAGAAGGAATTTTCCCGTTGGGCGGACAACAAATTTATCTCCAAAGGGGTGATATTACTTTCATCCATCGGCTACCTTTTATTCACAGTTTTGGGGTTGGGTGGTTGTAAAAATGTTGATAAAAAATCCCCACAGCAAGTCTTCCATTACAATGAGGATGTTTCTGTCACCACCTTGGATCCGGCATTCGTGAAATCACAATCCGAAATTTGGATTGTTTCGCAGATTTATAATGGATTGGTTGACCTCGACGCCCAATTACAGCCGGTTCCGGCCATTGCCTCCCGTTGGGAGTTGTCTAACGATCAACGGACCTACATCTTTCATTTGCGACCCGACGTTCACTTTTGTTTTGTGGATAAACAAGGTAAGTTGACGTATCGGAAATTGGTGGCATCTGACGTGGCCTACAGTCTATCTCGGATTGCTGATCCAGCGATGGCATCGCCAGGAGCATGGATCTTTGCGGGAAAAATTGATTCCCAGTTAAATAAGGTTTTTTTGGCTCCGAACGATACTACGTTTGTGTTACAGTTGACCAAGCCAGCAGCTTCGCTGCTGGGCTTGCTTTCGACCAATTTTGGCTTTGTGGTTCCCAAAGAGTTTGCAAAATTGGATAAGTCGGTGGTATCCCGAAATCCGGTGGGGACGGGACCGTTCTATCTCCGAAGATGGGAAGAAGAAATCAAATTGGTGCTGCGCAAAAATCCATCGTATCACGAAAAAGATGAACAAGGAAACCGATTGCCGTATCTCGATGCCATCAATGTTGCCTTCGTCAAAAACAAACAAACCGCTTTCATGCAATTTGTGGCCGGAGAATACGACTTCTTCAACGGATTGGAAGGTTCGTTCAAAGATGAATTGCTCACCGATCATGCCGCTCTCAAACCCAAATACGCCAAAAAAATGGGTGCCATTATCACCCCGTTTCTCAATACTGAGTACGTGGGTTGCTATTTGGGCGACGTGCCTGGACAAACCAACTGGTTGCAAGACATACACTTGCGAAAAGCCCTGCTTTTTTCGGTGGACAAACAAAAATTGGTTCGGTTCTTTCGCAACGGTTTGGGCGATCCTGGCGATTACGGATTTGTGCCCCCCAGCTTGAATGGTTTCAATGCGCGACAAATTTCTGATGCGACATCCACCGAGGGGGATCATTGGTCAAAAGCCATTGCCGAATTTCAGCGGTCGTCCTACGCCAAACAAAAACAAAAGCCCGTTATACTGCTGTCAACCACCGCCGATTATTTGGATATGATGGTGTATTTGCAGGAGACTTGGGGACGTTTGGGTGTAAAAGTGAAAGTGGACATTCAAACGGGGGGGATGTTGAGGCAGTTGCGCAACGAGGGCAAACTGATGCTATTCAGGGGTTCTTGGATTGCGGATTATCCCGATGCCGAGAATTTCTTGGCTTGTTTTTATGCACCATATTTTTCGCCCAATGGACCCAATTACACCCATTTTTCCCATCCGCGATTCAATGACCTATACAGTGAAATCGAAACGGGGCAGGGTAGTACTGATGCCACATCGAGACAGCAACGGATTGCTGAGGCCAATGCCATCCTTATCGATCAGGCGCCCATCATTCCTTTGTACTACGACAAGAGCATTCGGTTGATGCAGCCTTGGGTGAAGGGGTTGACCAATGATGCGGCAAACCGACTTATCTTGAAAAGGGTAAAACTGGACCGATGATTGTTTAGAAACTCGCTTTGACGAACGCATCCAATTCGGGATTGCTTTTTTGCGCGTTTGACAATTCATCTTTACTGCCTTCCCACCATTTCTGACCTTGATGAACGAAAACGATGTGCTCGCCAATGTCTTTCACGGTTTTCATGTCGTGGCTGTTGATGATGGTGGTAATGCCGAATTCTTTGGTGATGTCGTGCAGCAAAGCATCAATGACGCGAGAGGTAAGGGGGTCCAAACCAGAGTTGGGCTCATCGCAGAATAAGTATTTGATATTCAAGGCTATCGCCCGGGCTATTCCCACGCGTTTTTTCATTCCCCCAGAGATTTCAGCCGGTGTCTTTTTGTTGGCATTGACCAAGTTTACCCGCGACAAACACAAATTCACCCTGTCCATCCGTTCTTCCTTACTGAGGTTGGAAAACATCAGCAAGGGAAATTCTACGTTTTGCTCTACAGTAAGGGAATCAAACAAGGCGGTCCCTTGAAATAGCATTCCAATTTCGCGACGCAAAATTTGTTGCTCTTCGTATTCCAAATTGTGGTAATCCTGTCCCTCAAACAACACTTGACCATGTGTGGGCTTTTCAAGTCCAACCATGGTTTTCACCATGACGCTCTTTCCGCCTCCTGAGGCACCAATGACCAAATTCGCCACCCCAGGCAAAAAACTCGCATTGATGTTCTTCAATACGTGTTTTTCCTCGAAATACTTGTTCAAATCAACCAGCTGAATCATGGATTTTGGAATGTTAGAGTAACAATTTGGCGATGATTAAATCGAACAACAGTATCGTGACACAAATTTTGGTTACCGCTTTTGTTCCGGCTTCACCCACCTCCAAGGCGCCACCCACGGTGTAGTATCCTTGGAAACAGCTCAAACTGGTGATGATGAAAGAGAATACATAGCTTTTAACCATCAAAACACGGGCGTACAGTGGAACAAATGAACTCCGAAGACCGGTAACGAACTCATCCAAGGTCATGATACCCGTCAGTTTGGCCGCCAGCAATCCCCCAAAAATCAACAAGAAGGTAGAAACAATGATCAACATGGGAATGACGATTACTCCAGCGAGGATTTTCGGGAACGACACAAATCCTATGGAATTGATGCCCATTACCTCGTACGCATCGATTTGTTCGCTCACACGCATGTTGCCAATTTCTGAAGCAATGTTCGCCCCGATTTTGCCCGCCAAAACCAAACAAGTGATGGTTGGTGCTATTTCCAATACCGAACTGGAACCAACCACCGAACCCACGATGGACATCGGAAATAAACTGGGTGGTAAAACTCCGGCATCGGAGGTCAATTGGCTGGCCGTTTGTACCGTGGTCACCGCGCCCGTGATAATGGCAATCAAAATTACCACCACCAAAGAATCGATGCCAATCAGGTTCATTTCACGCACCAACATATTCCAAAAAACGCGACCTCTTTCTGGGCGTTTGAACACATATCGCATAAACAATATGTAGCGACCTACTTCAGTAAAAACATTCATCGTTTTGCGACGTGAAATTAAGGCCTCAAAACGGAAAGCAAGGCAATGACATCGAAAAACTTTGGAAAAACTTTACACAATCCTACACTAGGATATTTTACTCCAAACGGTGCGGTTGGGAATTTTTGCCAATTCGGCTTTGATGGGTGCGCTTTCAGGCTTCATGAGCAGTTCGTCGTGGGTTAGCCATTCCTGTGCTTCGAA
>JALQWO010000001.1:3424-25954 GCA_023258655.1 Bacteroidia bacterium | reverse complement strand
TAGATTCATCATGGCGGATATCGGCCAATTTCAATTCCAACACCCCGCTTTGTTTGGTGCCATCAAGTTCGCCGGGTCCCCGCAACTCCAAATCAACCTTGGCAATTTCGAATCCATCGTTGGTTTGAACCATGGTGGAAATGCGCCTGTATCCGTTTTCGCCCAAGCCGGGTTTGGTGATCAAGATGCAAAAACTCTGCTCGTTGCCCCGTCCCACACGGCCCCTAAGTTGGTGCAATTGTGCCAACCCAAATCGCTCTGCGTTTTCAATGACCATCACCGAGGCATTGGGCACATTAACCCCAACTTCAATCACCGTGGTGGCAATCATGATGTCGGTTTGGTGGTTTTTAAACAAATTCATGGCGGCATCCTTTTCCGCCGGTTTGAGTTTTCCGTGGACGATGCTGTACTTGAATTCTGGCGGCGATAAATAACTACTCACCATGTCAAATCCGCTCATGAGGCTGTTGAGGTCAAGTTTTTCGCTGTCTTCAATCAACGGAAATACATAGTAAATCTGTCGCCCTTTGGCGATTTCATTCTTTAAGAATTCCATGATCGCAGGTCGCATCGATTCTTGTCGGTGTACCGTAACGATGGGCTTTCGTCCAGCCGGCATTTCATCAATCACGCTCACTTCGAGGTCGCCGTACACAGTCATTGCCAAGGTTCTTGGAATGGGGGTGGCAGTCATCACCAAGATGTGTGGGAGCACTTGTCCTTTTTTCCAGAGTTTGGCCCGTTGCGCTACCCCGAAGCGATGTTGTTCATCGATGACCACCAATCCCAACTGTTTGTATTGCACGTCTTGTTCGATGAGGGCGTGCGTACCGACCAAAATGTGGATGTTTCCTAACAGGAGGTCAGACAGCAGCAGTTCTCGCTTTTTCTTGGGTGTTGAGCCGGTGAGTAATTCCATTCTCAGTCCCAATATTTCTACCCATTCGCGAAGGCCTTCGTAATGCTGTGTGGCGAGTATTTCGGTGGGGGCCATCATGCAGGCCTGATATCCATTGTCGATGGCGATCAACATACTGAGCATGGCCACCATGGTTTTTCCTGAACCCACATCGCCTTGAATTAATCGATTACACTGCAGTCCGGTTTTGAAGTCGTTGCGAATCTCTTTCAGCACCCGTTTTTGTGCGCCTGTTAAATCGAACGGCAGGTGGTTATCGTAGAATTCGTGGAAGTATTTGCCAACCGTATCAAAAATGAGTCCTTTGTAGGTGCGGTTTCTGAAGCCTTTCAGCATCAAGTGCCGCATTTGTAAATAGAAGAGTTCTTCGAATTTGAGTCGCCGTTTGGCTTCTTCCAATCGCCCAAGGTTTTGCGGGAAATGCAGTTCTTTAACGGCGTCTTTGCGGGAAAGGAACTTATATTTTTGGATGATGGATAGCGGCAGGTTCTCGGGAATGTCGTAGAGGCTGCTGTTTACGGCGTTTTGGGCTGCGGTAACGAGGAACTTATTTTCCAATTTTTTCCGTCGCATTCCCTCAGTGAGGGGGTAAACGGGCACCAAATTCAGGGGTTTTGTGGGGGCGTTAGGAATTACAGCATCGAGTTCTGGGTGGGCGATGCTCAATTTGCCTTTGAAGTTGTTGATTTTGCCATAAACGCGATAGGTAGTGCCGGGTTTTAACATCCGATCCACGTACACGATTCCTTTGAACCAAACCAGTTCAATTTCCCCGCTGCCATCGTGGAGCATGGCCACGTAACGACGTCCGCTTCCTTGTCCCGTCATGCCCACGGGTCTTATGCTACCTTGCAATTGCACCCATACATCATCGCCTTGAAGGCTGTTGATGCGATACACCTGGGAACGATCTTCGTGGCGGAAGGGGTAGTGACTGAGTAAATCGCCCAAGGTGTGGATACCCAATTCTTTTTTGAGTGCCTCAGCCCTTTGGGGGCCGACGCCTTTTAAATACTCAATTCCCGTATCCAACCAATGGGGCATTTCGCGAAGATAAGTTATCTTCGCAGCATGCTTCAAGGAAAAACCGCCCTCATCACAGGTGCTTCTCGGGGAATCGGCAAAGGAATCGCCGAAGTTTTCGCCAAAAATGGATGTAACATTGCCTTTACTTTCGCTTCTTCTATAGAAAAAGCGCGTGCTTTTGAACAAGAGTTGACGGCACAATACGGTGTAAAAGTAAAAGGATATCAATCGGATGCCGCTGATTTTGCGCAGAGCATGACGTTGGCAGAAACGGTGATTGCCGATTTTGGCAAGATTGATTGTTTGATCAACAATGCGGGGATTACCCGTGACACGTTGATGTTGCGCATGACAGAGGAGCAATGGGATGAAGTCATTGATACCAATTTGAAATCGGCATTTAACTTGACAAAAGCCTTTTTGAAACACTTTTTGGGTAACCGTGCAGGTAGTATCATCAATATGACATCTGTTGTGGGCGTGATGGGTAATGCGGGTCAGGCCAATTACGCGGCTTCCAAGGCTGGGATGATTGGGTTTACCAAGAGTATCGCCAAGGAGTTGGGCAGCCGGAATGTGCGTTGCAATGCCGTGGCTCCAGGGTTTATTGAAACGGAGATGACACACGCACTCGATGAAAACGTGCGCAAACAGTGGGCTGAGACCATTCCGTTGAAGCGTGGTGGAACGCCCGATGACGTGGCCAATGTGTGTTTGTTTTTGGCCAGCGACATGAGTGCTTACGTAACCGGACAAACCCTGTCGGTTTGTGGTGGTATGTTGATGTAATTGTAAGGAAGACTTGTCAGTATGCCTTTAGATCAGCCCGAAGAGTTGTATCCCTACGAAAAAAACATGGGGTTTTTCGATCACATCGATGAACTCAGAAAGCGGTTGTTTCGTGTGGCGATGGTGGTGCTTGTGGGTACGGTGGTTGGTTTTATTTACGTTGAAAAATTGTTTGATTGGATTGTTCTGAGTCCATTCTCTCCCGATTTTTTTGGTTACCGATTTTTCTGTAGCGCCGGTAGAACATTGTTGCATTCAGATGCTTTGTGTTGGACGCCGCCACCTTTGGTGATGCAGAGTCAACAGATTCAAGGACAGTTTGTTAGTGCGTTTAAAATTGCCTTTGTTGTTGGATTTGTCGTTGCTTTTCCTTATATTATCTATCAGATATGGAGTTTTATCAAACCGGCACTGAGTCAGAAAGAAATTGAGAAAACGCGTCGCAGTCTATCTATTGTTTCGTTGCTGTTTTTTACCGGATTGTTCTTTGCGTATTTCTTTTTGGTGCCATTGGCATCGAACTTCTTATTGGGGTATTCGTTGAATCCCCAGATACAAAATATCATCACCATTTCCAGTGTAACGGGTTTCGTTACTTTCATGAGTTTGGCTACCGGGTTGGTTTTTGAACTACCTGTGCTGATTTATGTGTTGGCGAGATTGGGCATTGTGAGCAGCGCCTTTTTGAAAAAGAATTGGCGTTATGCGGTGGTGGTCATCTTTTTGATAGCGGGTATTGCCACGCCATCGCCGGATGTGTTCAGTCAGTTGTTGTTAGGAACGCCGTTGATGGGATTGTATGTTGTGGGCATTTACGTCGCCAAACGCGTAGAAAAAAATCGAGAAAATGAACAATAAAACCATCGCCCTTGGATCGGATCATGCAGGATTCGAATTGAAAAACGACCTGTTGGTCCGTTTGATTGAACTTGGCTACGAATTGTTGGACATGGGTCCGGATTCTGCAGACAGCGTGGATTATCCAGATTACGCGCACAAAGTGGCAGAAGCGGTGGAGAAGGGTCAAGCCGGATGTGGGATTTTGATTTGCGGCAGTGGCAACGGCGTTTGTATCACAGCAAACAAACACAACAGTGTGCGGGCTGCCTTGTGTTGGGAGCCAGAGATCAGTGCGTTGGCGAAACAGCACAACAACGCGAATGTGATTTGTTTGCCTGCGCGATTTGTGTCTCAAGAGAAGGCTTTTGCGATTGTAGATGCCTATTTGGGTGCGGAATTCGAGGGTGGTAGACACCAAAATCGGGTGAACAAAATTGAGGGGTAAGCATGAAGCCGAAAGAGCAACATGTAACGGTATCACATCCTGGATACTCTGACGAATTTTATCGTGAGGAGGATGCGCCTCTGGCTCCTTCGGAGCCAGAGGCTGAACCCTTGCACAAAACCCACGATACTACACTGGAAGCCAATTTGGAAGCCGTTCGTATGTTGGGGTTGAAGCTTCCCACCGACCCCAGATGGGTGAATGTGGCTGAGAAAACCATTGAAGAAATTCTCACCGATCACGCCTTTTGCGAACAAAAAGCGGCCACCATGGGCGTAACCCTCATTGTGAAATTCTCCGACCATGCCCGCCTTGTAGATGAAGTGACACCCCTTGTGGCCGAGGAATGGGGACATTTTCGCAAGGTCCTGAAAGAGTTGAAAAAACGCGGACTCAATTTGGGCCGACAGCGAAAAGATGAATACGTGGTTGCCTTGCACAACCAAATGCGAAAAGGCGGATCCCGCGAGCAAACCATGATGGAATACTTGCTGGTATCAGCCATGGTGGAAGCCCGTTCTTGCGAGCGGTTTCGTTTGCTAAGCCTGTATTGTCAAGACGAATACCTCAGAAAGTTCTATTACGAATTCATGGTGTCTGAGGCTGGCCACTATCGCATGTTTATTGATTTGGCAAAACATTATTTGCCTGAAGCACAAGTGAAACAACGCTGGGAAGAAATGCTTCTTGCCGAAGCAGAAATCATGGCAAATCTAGAACTTCGTGGTGATCGGGTGCACTAACCCAGACCCACATCCAACGCCATCATTAGCACAAATCCAAACATCAAGCCCAATGTGGCTTTGTCTGTGTGTCCATCGCGCTGACTCTCCGGAATAACTTCCTCTACCACCACGTAAATCATCGCCCCAGCGGCAAATGCCAATGCATAGGGCAAAATGGGGGTCGCAATCATGACCAAACCCACACCAAGCATCGCTGCCAAGGGCTCAACGGCGCCCGACAATTGACCCCACATGAAGGATTTTCGTCGGGATAGTCCAAACCGGCGCAATGGCAAAGCCACCGCCAATCCCTCGGGGAAATCTTGAATGCCAATGCCAATCGCCAAGGCAATGGCCGCACTCAAATCTGCGCCCGGCAATCCCTCGGCCACAGCGCCAAAAGCCACCCCTACAGCCAATCCTTCGGGTATGTTGTGCAGGGTAATCGCCAACACCAACAAAATGGTTCGATTCCAGTTGGTTTTTACCCCTTCGCTTTTTTCCATGGGGGAACTCAAGTGGAGGTGGGGTAAATATTGATCCAATGCGAACAGGAAGAGTGCCCCGGCCAAAAACCCAATACCCACTGGCACCCAAGCCAAATTGCCAAAACCCTGGGTTTCAGCCATGCCGATGGCAGGATTGAGCAAGCTCCAAAAACTGGCTGCCAGCATGACGCCACCCGTAAATCCCATCAAAACATCCATGAATCCGCGGTTGAGGTCTTTTACGAAGAAAACCATCGACGCGCCCAAAGCGGTAACAAACCAAGTAAACATGGATCCCGCAAGACCTTGCATCATGGGCGAAAGTCCTTGAAAGAAGCTATGTAAACTGTCCATCATAAACTCAAAGATAACGGAAATGCCACTGGCTCAATCAATCCATCAATGAATTGGTTCCATAGGGCATGCCTTAATAGAAATACTCATCGCTCTTCTCAAAATTGCCGAAGTTGAAATGGTAGGTAAACGTGGCCTGCAAGTTCCCTCCGCGGTAGTTGAGCAAAAAGTTTTTGTTTAAAAATTCGCCCCCTGATACCGAGAGTTCCATTTCCCGACCAAAGGGCTGTTGGTAGGTCAAACCAAACTCATATCGATTCCCCTTGGCTGTATTTCCACCCAGTCCAATACCCAAATAAAACAAAGGATACAAGGGTTGCACCTTGGTTTCGACGATGCGAAATTTCTTGTTGCTGCCATTGTAAAAGGTGTCTTCTTTGTGGCCAAAGCTATAGTTGACCGCCACACCCATTTTCTCTACAATGAATCGCGAAGCGTTGAATTGCTGTCGGAAAGTTAGCCCCAACGGTACCACGATGCCCGGAATGTTGCGCGTGATTTTCATGTTGGTTTTGAGGGTGTCGTTGTAAATGCGATAGCCCTTGGTGATAAATCCCAACCCACTACTAACGGAGATGTTGTCATTGATGTCGTAGGATATCAAAGCCCCTACGTTTACCCCTGTTTTGTTTCTGCCTGAGAAGTTTCTGGCAAATGTATCGTTGCTGTAGGTCTTGGAGAAGTTGATTCCTCCTGCAACACCCAGCGACCAGGGCTTCAAGCGATCATTCGTGCTTTGGCCAAAAACCGTGGTCAGCGTGAAAAGGGCAATCAGTGAAAGGAGTAGTTTTTTCATCTCTTACCCACAAAGATAATAAACCGCTTCTTACGCCGTGTGGTATCGGTCGAAGCATCGTAAATTTGTGTCGAAATGATGTGGCAGAAAAAAGCATTATCGTCGTTGCGCGAAGCACTGACTTGGTTGGAGAGTAGCGATGAGGCAGCCCCCATCTTACAGCAGGCCTATCACCAAAATCGGTGGTTTGAGGAGGTGCAGGTAAAAAATGCCCTGAAACAATGGGTGATTTCAATGTCTGATGCATCCGTGGATCGTTGGTTAGGGAGCTATCAATGGCCCAGTAATGTGGGTAATACCCATTTGGGAATCATCATGGCAGGCAATGTGCCGTTGGTGGGATTGCACGATTTGTTGGTGGGCGTGTTAACGGGTTATCGGGTGAGTGCAAAGTTGTCGTCTGACGATGCGGTGTTGCCCAAACAACTCCTTCAGAAAGCGGGTGACATGGATGCCATTTGGCAGGACCGGATCACCTTCGTGGAGCAGCTCAAACAACTCGATGTGGCCATCGCCACGGGGAGCAATAATTCAGCTCGCTACTTTTCGGCATACTTCAAGCACATTCCCCACGTCATTCGCAATCACCGGAACAGTTTGGCCGTTCTTTCGGGGAAGGAAACCCCAGAAGATTTCATCGCTTTGGGCAGGGATGTTTTCGATTTTTTCGGACTGGGATGTAGGAATGTGACCCACTTGTTGGTGCCGAATGGATACGACTTTACACCCTTATTTCAATGTTGGGATGCGCACTACGCCGACATTCAACACCACAACAAATACATCAATAATTACCAATATCACCGCGCGATGTTACTCATGAACTTGGACCCCCACATCGATACGGGGTACGTGATTGCCAAGGAGAAAGATGAATTGTATGCGCCTGTGGGTATGCTGAATTATTCGCATTATGCTGCCTTGGATGACGTGACTCAAAAACTCAAATCTTGGGAAAATCAACTGCAGTGCGTAGTGTCTAACATCGATGGGATAGGTGCTTTGCCTTTCGGGCAGGCTCAGTGCACCCAATTGCAGGATTACGCCGATGGTGTAGACACGGTGCAGTGGTTGTTAGATCAATCCACTATCGCCTAAGATTTCGCGCACTGCTTCAAGCATTTCCTCAGGTTGGGGCAAGGAAGGATTGTATTCCGTAATTTCCAAACAGCGGGTTCTGTTATCTCCCATCAATGTTCGGATGGTGGTTTTGGCTTCATCCAAAGTGAGTCCCCCATCAACGGGTGTGCCTGTAGCAGTGGATATGGTTGGATCCATGGAATCAACGTCGAAACTGACATATAAATACTTGCAATGCGATAAATGCTGCAATGCTTTTTCTAAGCACGCTTCGATGCCTTTTTCTTTGATTTCTGTGGGGTGAATACTGCAAATGCGGTGTTTGCTAACAAGGGCATCTTCTGCCTCTTCAAAGTCGCGTACACCCAAGAAGACCAAATTGGTTGCAGGAATGGCATTGCCTATGCCTTTAATGCCTTTGATGGCTTCCCATAACTGCGCTTCTTCTGGGGAAACCGCTTGCACGGCGTGTTCGGTGTTATTGTCGTCAATCAATGCGTTCACTGCCATGCCATGGCTGTTGCCTGACGGTGTGGTATAGGGGGAATGCAAGTCGTAATGGGCATCTATCCAAATCACACCAACCGAATTTGCATCCACCGTGCTACACAATCCACTCACGCCTCCAATGCCATTGCTGTGGTCTGCGGTGAGCAACAAGCACCGATGTCCGAGATTTAGTTGGTGGGCAACTTTTTTGGCGAATGCCGTTTGATGTACCAATAATTCCGCCCCATTTTTTAAGTTTGGTCGGATGGTGTATGTGTTGGAATCTGCCGGCAGACTGTCAGAACTGCGGTGGGGCGCAGCCCCAGGCGATACGGTAATTATTTCCTCCGCCAAGTGGTTGAAATTGCCTTGATTTAGATAGGATTCAACAATTTTGGCGGGGCCTGCACTGCTTCCCAATTTACCAGCTCCGTATTCCCATTCTGATGTAATAATGCTGATATTTTGTTCTTTCATAACCATGCCACGGAGATTCCTATTCTCGCAATATAACGCAATTTTTTAATATGCAAATGTCAGCGTCGCTGCCAAACGAAGTAGGCGCCTTGACTGTCGATGAGATTGAATTGATAACGGAAATAACGATCCGCGAAAAAGGTGGATTTGGTGATTAATCGGGCATTTTCATGGTGATTGGCATCTTTGATCCATACCCGTTTGGCTTCTTGTTTTGGGTAGGGGCTATTGACACTGCGGTGTAAAACAAAAGTATCTGTTAGCCAAGGGCCCTCCATGTCAGCAGCTGCAAATTTCCCGTGGAAATACAGTGCATAAGAACGAAATCCATGGGTTTCTACGAAGGCATCTTGTTGGGCCGTTTCATGTTTTACAGTGGCCGTGAGCTCGCTTTGTAGCAAAGATTCCGCTGCAGGAAGCAAAAAGAAATAGGTAGCCAAAGACACGGCACCCATCCCCATGAACAATTTCCCCGGGTGCCACTGGGTCTGCAAGAAGTTTTTGATTAGCCAAGGGAATACCAACAACAGCATGAGCATTGCGGGTATCAAGGCGGTAAAGGACCAAGGAGTGTGGTTGGACAGCAATCCTTTGGCAAAAGCGTCGAGGTATGGTGACGCCCATTGGGGGATGTCTGATCTACCGAACACCAATGGCAGTAGGATCATGGCTGCCAGTAAGCCCAGGGCAGTGATAAACAAGGTCAGTTTTTGAATCCAATGATGATGACCGCGATTTGTGTGAATGAGGTAGGTATGGTAACCAGCGAAATAGGTGAGGGGGAACCAACACAAACTGCTGTAATGGATGATTTTGGTGGTGACGAGGCTGAAAACAATCAGTACCACCCAAAACAAGGTGCGCATCACCGCATGCCAACTTTCTAAACCAAAATCCTCTTCACCGCGCTGAAACAAGTAGGGCAATGCCAGGGCAGCGGACGGAAAACACAGAAACAACAAGACAATAACATGGTAAAACCAGGGCTGATTGTGCCAAGGAATTTGTCCTTTGACGAGTTCTAGTTGGTAGGCGATGAAGGAATCAAAAAATTGGGGACCGAGGTGGTTGTACACCTGCAAAATCCAGCTGCCTACAATGAGGACACAGCCCAACAGCGCAATCAAAATTCGCGTGGAAAATATGTCTTGCCATCGACCTCGGTAGGCAGTAATGACCAAAACCAACAAACCCAACAACAACAAGGCAACTTGTCCTTTGGTGAGAACCGCCAGACCAATAAAAATACCTACGAGAAAGTAATGCCAATGTGGACGGGTTTCTTCTGATTCACTGCGGGTGATGCGATACCAATGCCAAACAGCCAGAAATATAAACAAATTGAAAACTGGGTCGATGATCCCCAATTTGAAATACAGTAGCGGGGCAAACGTGAGCGCAATCGCCAAGGACCAGAAAACACCCAATGCACGTCGGCCCAAATAATATCCGATGTGATAGGCCAAATTTGCCGTAACGATTCCGGCGAGGGCGTTGGGCAGTCGATAGACAAAGGTGTGGTCCCCAAATAGAGAGAGAAAAAAGGTTTGTAACCAAATAAACAAAGGGGGTTTCTCCCAGAATGGTTCAAAGCCCACTTGCACGTAATAGGGGTTGCCGGTGAGTTTCATTTCACGGGCAGCTTCCGCAAAATTTAGTTCGTCCCAATCAAACAAAGGCGTGATGCCTAACCCCGGAAGGAAGATGAGTATAGCGAGTGTGGTGATGATGAGGTGTACTTGCGCCTTATTCATGAATTCGCCATTTGTTGCCCAAGTATTGGGCGATGAAGAGAAAAATCAGTGCGATACTGGCACCGGCACAAACATCGATCAGTGAATGCTGGCCCAAGTACATGCGAGAATAGCCTATGCCCGCGGCGACTATAAAAAGGAACAGGCCAACAGCCCAAGAATGTTTGTAGGATTTGGGGTAATTCAGCGACAACCAACCCATGGTGAAAAAGGCCACCGCTGTATGTCCTGATGGAAATGCCTGCCAATGGTGTATTTGGAGATGGGGAATCAACCTTACCCAATGATGATTGATTTCAATGGGTCTTGGAGCATTGAGTCCTTGCTTGATGGCCGCGACGATCAGGGCTTGAATTCCCAATATCCCACCCATGAAAAGGGCTCGTTTCCAGTCCACTATCAGTGCGATGGTCACAGACAAAAAAATCAATGCCCATTCAGCCAACCACGAAAAGTGGATAAAAAAATCATCGTACAACGGGCCGCCTGATTGATGGATCGTCCATGTGATGTTCATGTTTAAACCCAATGCCACTGCGGTCCAACCCAAAAGGAGTGTAACGCCAGAAGCCAAGAAGTAGGGTAGTTTTAACATGAGACACACAAAGATAATTACTTCGCAACCGCGAAACATTTTGATATTCACGATAAATTGTTTTTTTTGCGTCAAGACATCTTAATCGCTGATATTGAACGCCTATGACCACAGCTTTACCCATTCGCAACAAATTGGAACTCGAATACCCTATGCGGTCTTCTGCAAACATTCTCTATCAGTACATTTCCAATCCATCGGGTTTGCAAAGTTGGTTCGCTGATCATGTGGGTGTTCAAGGCGGTGATAAATACAAATTCAAATGGGACGATGGTACCGAGGCCAATGCCATTTTGGTGAAAGCGGTCAACAGCAAATATGTGCGCTTTAAAATGGTGGATGCCCCGGATTCCGAGGAGTTTTTGGAATTCCGAATAGCCCAGGACGCCATCACGGGCGACATTGACCTGGTGATTACTGAATTTGTGAATGCGGGTGATGAGGATAATACCGCGGCCATTTGGGATGCCGCCGTAGACAACCTGAAATATACGATAGGAGGCTAGGGGTTAGTCTCAGCGATTGAGTTCGCTCAATGCCAAATACGCCAACAAGCCGCAACCTTGCTCCAAGGCATCTTCATCCACATCAAAGGAGGGATGATGCACACTGAATCCAGTATTTTTTGCCTCGTTTTTGGTGCCTAGGCGATAAAAGCAGCTGGGTACTGCTTGTGAAAAGTATGAAAAGTCTTCCGCTGCCATCCAAATGCCCAGATCCTCTACGTTTTGCTCTCCCAAATAGTGCTTGGCTTCGGCTTGTAGGTGCTGGGTGAGCGATTCGTGATTTTTCAAAAAGGGATATCCCCTGCGAATATCGAACTCCACTTGTCCGCCCATGCCTTCCACAACGCCTTTGGCAATTTGTAGCATTTTTTCATGGGCCTGACTTCGCCAGTTTTCATCCAGCGTGCGGAATGTGCCTTCGATGATGACCTCGTTGGGAATTACATTGGTAGCTCCCGCGGCGATGACTTTTCCGAACGACAAAACTGAGGGGATCGCCGGATTGGCCGCCCGGGAAACCACTTGCTGCAGAGCCACAATCATGTGCGCGCTGATCAATACAGGGTCGATGTTGAAATGTGGCATCGCCCCATGACCGCCCTTGCCAATCACTTTGATGTATATTTCATCGGTGCTTGCCATGTACAATCCGGGACGGAAACCCGTTTTGCCTGTTTCAATGCCTGGCATCACATGTTGTCCGATCATGACGTCCACCTTGGGGTTGTTGAGCACACCATCCGCAATCATCAAAGACGCACCTCCGGGAAGTTTCTCTTCGCCGGGTTGAAAAACCAATTTTACGCTGCCTTCAAAAGAATCTTTGATTTCATTCAACAACCTCGCTGCACCCAACAAACTGGTCGTATGGACATCGTGCCCGCAGGCGTGCATAACACCTTCTTTTTTGCTGCGATAGGTTCTGCCATCGTTTACCTCTACAATGGGCAAAGCATCCATGTCTGCCCGCAAACCAACCACTTTTTTGGCAGGATTTTTTCCTTCAATCACAGCCACCACACCGGTATTGGCCAATCGCTGCGTTTGAAGTCCCATGGACTGCAGTTCTTTTTCCACCAAGGCCGCGGTTTCATATTCCTGAAAAGAGAGTTCGGGGTTTTCGTGAATGTGTCTGCGAAGGCGAATCAACTCGGGCAAAATTTGGCCCGCGCGCTGCTGAATGTGATTCTTGATATCCATGTTGGAATTATTGCTACAGTTGAAGTACTTTGCAAATCTAATGGTTTCAGCAATAGGTTGAACCAAACAACCTATCGCGCCTAACTTCGCTCTATGATCGTCCAAAGTTCTCTCGACCAATTGTTGAACACTGTGTCCATTGAGGACGTGGTTGGCGATTATGTTTCGCTGAAGCGGTCTGGCTCGCGATATAAGGGGTGCTGTCCGTTTCATGATGAAAAGACGCCATCTTTCGTGGTCACGCCAAGCATCGGTATTTACAAGTGTTTTGGTTGCCAAAAGGGCGGGAATGCCATTCAGTTCTTGATGGATATTGAGAATTTGAGCTTTGTGGAATCGGCGCGGAACCTGGCCAAGCGATACGGGGTTGACTTGATGGAGACCACCACTGAGAACCAAGACGTTTACCAAGAACAGCAGCGTCAAAAAGAATCGCTCCAAGCGGCGGTGGATTTTGCGCAACAGTTTTTTGTTGATCAGCTGTTCGATTCGGAGGAGGGAAAATCGATTGGATTGCCCTATTTCAAAGAGCGGGGCTTCACGGTAGACACCATCAAAAAATGGGGGCTTGGATACAGTCCTGAAAGTTGGGAGGCGCTGTCGCAAGTCGCCCACAGCAAAGGATATAATCCGGAGGTCATGGTCAAAGCGGGGCTGTTGAAGCAGCGCGACAATGGCTCTCACTACGATTTGTTTCGGTACCGGGTGATGTTTAGCATCCATGCGGTGACGGGAAAGGTGATTGGTTTTGCGGGAAGGAAGATGAGTTCCACAGATCCATCGCCCAAGTATGTGAATTCTCCGGAGACGGATCTGTACAAAAAGAGCGATGTGCTTTTTGGTTTGTATCAGGCCAAGAACGCGATGAAGAAATTCGACAAAGTGTACATGACGGAAGGATACACCGATGTCATTACGCTGCATCAGTCGGGTATCGAGAACGTGGTCGCGAGTTCGGGTACCGCGTTAACGCCTGGGCAGATCAAATTGTTGAAGCGATTTACCACCAATGTTACGGTGGTTTATGATGGGGATATGGCGGGGATCAAAGCCTCGATCCGGGGTATTGATTTGTTGTTGCAAGAAGGCTTAAACGTGCGTGTGGTGCCGTTACCGGAAGGGCAGGATCCCGATTCCTATTGTCAATCTTTGGGGGGAGAGGCCTTTCTCAACTACCTCAATGCGCACGAAGAAACATTTATTTTCTTCAAGGCGAAGTTGCTCATCGACGATACCAAGAACGACCCGCTGCGGAAGTCGGATGCCGTTCGGGAAATATTGAAAAGCGTTGCACTCATCAATGATCCTTTGAAACGATCGGCCCTCACACAGCAATTGGCTTCCATTTGCGATATCGACCAAGCAACCTTGTTGCAAGAGTTGTCTGTATTGTTGAAGCAGCAGCAAGTGAAGGAGCGACAGGATTTCGTGAAGGAGGTGGCAGCCGCCATCGATGCTTCGGGAGTTGCTTTTTCCCCTGAGGGAGAGGTCAAAGACCGCATTCAGGTAAACTTGCTCGGTCACAGGGATCAGGAATTGGCCTTGTTTCGATTGTTGTTGTTGTTTGCTGAACAACCCTTCTCTGAGGAGGGCAATACGGTGTTTGATTTTGTATGGGGAGAGTTGCAGGGTGATCCCAACTTGGCGATGGAAGATTCGCTGGCTGTGAAACTGCATGGAGAAATTGAACAAGCCGGAAGTTGGCCAGGGGCACAACATTTCATTCATCATTTGGATACGGAGATTGCTGCATGGGCCGCAGGGGTGATGGCGGATGGTCATCCGTTGAGTCCGGCTTATGCCGAGAATTTCATTGATGTGATGGACGAGGCGATGGCATACAAAGAGCAGGTCATCAATATGTTTCTGCATTTGCGCAGAAAAAAGGTGGATGCGATGATAGAAAATCTGCTGGAAATGTTCAAAGAAGAGGGTGCGGAACCAGAATCTGTGGATTTGATGATGGAATATTTGGCGGAATTGAACGACTTAAAGCGCCAAATAGCCGCCAAATTGGGCAATTCTGTGAGTCGGATTTGATATTAAGTAATTAAATAACAATAAATTACATTTTTGGCACACTGTTTGCATACTAGCCGGTATGTTCAAAAACAAATTAGCGATTCCAACCCTGGTGCTACTTTTTTTGACCGCAGCGGCTGTCGGTAAATCTGCATTTGGAACCGAAGTTGTTGTACCAGTATCCAATGTGAAAGCATCGGATACCTCAGTGGTTGTTGAAAATGATTCATTGTATTTCGATACTTTGTCTCTGTCGCTCAAGAAAATCCCAACGGTACAAAACATGTACACTGTGGGAAAGAAGGCCATCGGAAAATGGGCCAAGTTGTTCATCGCGGTAAAGATTGTGGAGAGTGGTAACGATGGCGACAACAGTATTTATGCTCGTAGAGATTTCAATTTGACAGGCATGCGTCAGCCTAAGGCCCGCAAAACAATGTCGTTGGGACGCACCAAGTCAAACTACGCCAGGTTTGCGAGTTGGTATGATTGTATGGTTGATTTCGGCATGTATTTGGATGGCATGGAGCGTGGATTCAAACGTCGCTACCACCGCGAGCCCAAGAACAGCCAAGAGATGGTACAGTTTTTATACAAGAAATACAATTCTCACCCCGTATGGCGCAAGAGAACGCTCTATGTGTTGAAGAATTTTAAATTGAAGTAGTTTAGTTATTCATAGGTTAGTTATAGGGATGAGGCCCGGCGTAAGCCGGGCCTCATCTTTTTCTAATCCATGCCAAACTCAGCAACAAGCCCGAGGCAAATCCACCCGCGCTCACAGCAAAAATGCCAGGGTAATTCCAAGAATTCCCCTCAATGAAGTAGTTGGCGGTAAGTCCCCCCGCAATAATGCCCATCTCCAAAAACATGAACAACATGGCCAGCGCCCGTCCGCGGTGCTGCGCATCCGCGGTGTCGCTGGCCCACGCAAACAAACTGGGGGCATTGAAGCCTTGTCCGATTCCATAAAATACCGCCGACAATACAAACCAACCCATACCGAGACCCTTATCCGCACCCATACCCGTACCATTACAATCAGTACAGCCCGTCTGCAATTGATGTTCTAACTCCATGGCCATGTACATCAATATCGCCATGGACAGTACCTGAGAAAAAGTGCCTATCGCAGTGCTCCATGCCCTGCCCAGCTTGTCACTCACCCTGCCGCTGACCAAACGGAACAACAGCGACACCCCAATGTAAATACTCAAAAACAAACCCTTGTTCTCATAACCCAAAGCCAAAGTGAAATCCGCCATCACCGTTAAGATCGATCCCAAGGAAATGCAGACCAAAAACATGATCAAACTGGGCTTCCAAGCCGGCCAAAAGAAGAGCTGCTTCAATGAAAACTGAAACTGCCGCTTATGTCCCTCCAGCCGCGTTTCCGGTAATTGCATGAACATCATCCACGCTGTGGCTGCCAGGGCCGCACTCACATAATACATCCAATCAACGCCGCAGTATTTGGCAATAATTGCCCCCAAAGCATAGCCAATGGTGGTTCCCAAGTTGTTGAACATGCCTTGCCAACCCATGGCCCTGCCTCGATGCGATTCTGCCACCACATCCGCCGTGAAAGCCGTAAACCCAGTAGGCGTGAATCCCGTTGAAAATCCGTGAATCGCCCTAACCACCAAAAATCCCGTGACCGTACTCACCATCGGATAGAAACACCCTGCCACAATACAAAACAAACACCCTCCAATCATGGCGACTTTCCTGCCCAAATTGTCGGTGATCCAACCACTAAAAGGCCGGGCGATCAAGGCACTAAAGGAAAAGGCGGGAATGATCCAACCCACGTAATCCGCTCCTCCACGACCCCGTAATTCGGCGTTTAATTCGGGTAAAATTAAATTGAACGACAAGAAAAAACTCATCGCGCCGATGCACATGATCCAAAACGATTTGGGATATGTATAGGTTGTCTTCACGGCCAAGAGGGGAGAGGGTTTCCGCGATTGCGGCTGTAACAATTAACGACTGCTGTATTTGGCCACCAAAGGCATCAACCGACCCTTGCCAAATGCCTTGGCGCTTACCCGCAAGATGGGCGGCGCTTGATAGCGTTTGTATTCGCTGGCATTGACCAAGCCAACCACCTTGTTGACCACAGAAGGTTCATAACCCATGGTGATCAATTCCTCCACACCTTTGCGCTCTTCGATGTAGTGTTTGAGCAATTCATCCAATACATCGTAATCTGGCAGTGAGTCGGAGTCCTTCTGACCAGGCCTTAATTCCGCGGAAGGTGCTTTGGTGATGATGTTGTTTGGAATGATTTCTCCATCTCGGTTGATATACCGCGACAATGCATAAACCTGGTTTTTGTATACATCGCCAATCACAGACAAGGCACCACATAAGTCGCCATACAAGGTGCTGTAACCCACGCTCAATTCGCTTTTGTTGCTTGTGTTCAACAAGATATAGCCCATTTTGTTGCTGATGGCCATGAGCAACACCGCCCGGGAGCGAGCTTGTAAATTCTCCTCCGCCAAGTTGAATGGTTTGCCTTCGAAGACCGGTTGCAAGGTATTGAGGTACTCGTCGTAGATGCTCTTTATGGGCAGGGTGATGGGGCGATTGCCCAAATTGCGACTCAATGTCTCTGCATCTGTCACACTGTGATCGGAGCTGTACATAGAGGGCATGAGTACGGGATGCACATTCTCTCCACCCAATGCCGCTGAAGCCAACGCTTGCACCACGGCACTGTCGATGCCGCCTGAAGATCCCAAAATGGCTTGGGTAAAGCCCATTTTTTGGAAGTAATCACGGATCCCAAAGACCAACGCTTTGTATAACTGTGCGGTATCATCGGTGTCGAGCGGTACAGAATTTCCAATAGAAAATTTGCCATTGGCGAAATCCGCATAAACCACGGTTTCTTCAAAGCTTGGGGCCTGTATCACCACTTCTCCGTCGCCGTTAACGGCCCGGCTGGAACCATCAAACAACAGTTCGGTGTGCACGCCTACCTGATTCACGTACAGCACGGGTAAGTCAAAACGCGCAGCTTGTCCGCCAAACACCCGATTTCTGAGCGATTGCTTCCCGATATGAAATGGTGAAGCGGAGGGATTGATGATGAGGTCCGCTCCGAGATCTTTCAGGGCTTGTCCAGGACTCACCAAATATTCAAAATCGTTGTATACATCCCACAAATCCTCACAAATGGCGATGCCAATGTTTACGCCTTTGAACTCGATGATTTGGGACGTGGTTTCTGGTTGAAAGTACCGATGCTCATTGAAAACATCGTAGGTTGGCAACAAAGTTTTGGCGATGGTGTGCTGAATCTGTCCGTTGTATAGGAAGCAAGCGGCATTTTGCAACAATCGGCCTTTGCCAGGATTGCGAACCACCCCACCCACAATGGCGGCAATACCATCGCAAGCGCGCGCCACAGCCTCCAAGGCATGTTCACATTTTTCTACGAAGGAAGGGTAGTCCAAAAGGTCATCGGGCATGTAACCGCAGACCGAAAGCTCAGAAAAGACCACCAAATCCACACTGTCTTGCTTGGCTTGAAACAAGACGTCGGCCATCTTGGCTGTGTTCGACTCGAAATCGCCAATGGTGAAGTTGAGCTGCGCCAGTGCGATCTTTAATCCCGACATGCCCAATTAAAAGAGAATGCCAGCCGAAAGTCCAATCAGGTTGGAGCGACCAGAAACGCGGGTGTCTTTGAAAAAGTCTGTGATGCTATTGTCGAACCGCAAACCAGCTGTAAACATGGTGTTACCCGTGAGTTTGTATTCAATACCTGCGCCCAAAACCAAGGGAAAGCGAACGGTGTTGATGTTGTCGATGAAGTTGTATTCGGTTTCGCCCGAGGGACTTGTGGGGATGCGGGTTCCTGAGAATTGGTAAACGTCGTCATCCGTGTTGTTTGGGTCGTGGAAGGTGATTCCTTTGTTGGCTGGATAGATGCCCGCCATGTCGATGGTGCTGGTGGTTAATTTTTTGCGCATGGCAAAGGAAGGAGCCACACCAAACTGGAAGTAGTATTTCATGTTCCCAATCTCATCGGTTTTCATTTTGATGGTTAAAGGGATTTGAAGGTATTGAATTCGGTAACTGAAGGCTACTTTGCCAGGATTGTAGGTGATGGTGTCGTAAGTTCCCATGCTGCCCGCTTTTGCGGTTACATTGCGCAATTCAGAGTTGCTTTTGCACAAAACTGGAATGGTGGAAACAGACAATTCGGTGCCAAACCAATAGTTTGAACTTTTAAACATCGCGAAATCTGAAGTGACTCCGTAAGAAAATCCCAGTCCCAAGCCGTCGTTCGACATCGGTCCTTCCTGGATATTGACCCAAGTGAAATTGGGACTTACACGTAACCCCATTTTTACAGAAGGGGCGTCTTGTGCTTGCAGCTGAGACATTCCAGCGAAAAGCAACATAGCAGCAATGCCAAAAGAAGTGTTTCTTTGTAGTTTCATACGTTTTATGCAAAAAAACAACAATCGTTCCATACTCTATTATGCCATTTATCCCCTTTTGTTGGTGATTCTATTTTCTTGTACACAGCAAAAGCAAGCCAAGCCCAATACTTTGGCTTATCACGACTTCGTGGCGGAGCTTGATGCCCTGAGAATCAAGGGTTGTACTGCCAAGGATATCGATGAAATGAGAAAAAAACACGGCCGATTCTTCAATCTTTGGATGTACGAAGTGATGGATTTTGGTCGGTTTGGACCAATATCCGATACTGCCCGTGCGCAATACCTTCACTATTGGATGATGCAGAATCAACCGGTTTTTGCCGTGGCCAAAGCCCATTACACCAAATACACCGATTGGAAGCCCGCTTTGGAGCAGGCTTGGGCAAATTTGCAGCAAGCGGTGCCTGCCACACCCAATGCACAGATCTACAGTTACCTGTCTCAGTTTAGCAATTACAATACGTTTGTGGATACAACACAGGATGCCAAGACCGGCAAAACAGAGGTCATTTTGGCCTTTAGCGAAGAGATGTTCCTGAACGATTCATTTCCAGCCTATGCGCTGTTGGATATGCCTCCTTTCTTCAATCGCTACAACAACAGCGACCAAATCGCATCGCAGCTCATATGGAACTACCTCAAAATGCACCATGAACCCAATAACCCACGAACAACAATGCTGGATGAGATGGTGTTTCAAGGCAAATTGTGGTACAGCGTGTTGCAACTGTTTCCCAAGCGGAATCCATGGGAATTGTTGGGGTATGAAAAAGCGGAGTGGGAATGGATGATGCGTGAAGAAGGACAGATTTGGAAGCACTACCTCGACAAACAGATTTTGTTTAGTACCAAATTCAACGACTACAAGCGATACTTCGCGTTTGGTAACAAAACCTTTGGTGGAGGTGTTCCCGAGGATTGTCCACCCCTGATCGGCAATTTCATTGGGTTGCGCATCGCCCAAGCCTACGCCGACAAAAACAAAGCCGGTTTAGACCAAGTTTGGCAGCCGGTGAAATCGAATGTGTTTTTGCAAGCATCAACCTACAATCCAATCAAGTAAATTTGCGGCAGAACATGAACCACGCGTTAAAAGCCTACATGGACACCCGGTTGCGGGAAAATCAATTCATCCAATACATCGGTTTGGAACTCACCCACATCGATGTGCATACAGCCAGCATGGAGTTGGCCATACAGGAACACCACATGCAACATACCGGCTTTACCCATGGGGGGGTGACGGCAACCCTTTGTGATGTCACTACGGGAATTGCGGCCTACACGGCGGTATACAACGGCACGGATGTGTCGAAGAATGTGGTGACCGTGGATTTGAAAATTTCCTATGTCAATCCATCAACTGCCCCTAAATTACGATCGGTGGGAAAGGTAACCAAGGCGGGTCAAAATCTGATTTTTTGTGAAGGACAGGTTTTTGATGTGTTTCCCAACGGCGATGAAAAATTGGTTGCGACGTGTGTGAGCATTATGGCAGCGGTGGACATCCCATTGAAATCAACAGTTAAAACGGATAATTCATGAGCGGCACCCAATACAGAGACGTTTTATACGCCAATTACCATACAAATCAGAGTGGTAGGGCATCGTTGACGGATGCTCAATCGCTATTCAAACGGGAAAAGAAGCAATTTGAACGTGAGATTTTGTCCCAACTGCGCCCAGTTTCCAAGGATGCGCGGATTTTTGATTTGGGTTGTGGCAGCGGCAGTCTGATTGCGGCTTTGAAAGAAGCGGGTTATCACCAGGTTTCTGGTATGGATTTGAGCGAGGAACAAGTGAAGATGGCTCACGGGATGGGTGTTTCTGAGGTGATGTTGGGCGATGCGATGCAATATCTACGCGATACCCCTGAGGGTTTTGATGTGATTACAGGCATGGACATCATTGAGCATTTTACCAAGGATGAGTTGGTGGAGTTATTGCAGTTGATACAGCGCAAACTTAATGCGGGGGGCATGGCGGTATTTCGTACACCGAACATGGATGCGCCCATCGCCAGCGCATTCGCGCTGGGCGATTTTACCCACGAAAACTATCTCAATGCCAGTTCCGCCGAGCAAGTGATGCTGTCTTGCGGATTCCAGGATGTGGCCGTACTCCCCAGTACCATGCGCGTGCAGGGTATTTTCAAGGAAATCGTTCGCAGAATTACCTACGATTGGATGGAGTTGATCCTGAAATTGCAATTGTTTGCCACAGCGCGTAGCACACGCAAAGTGTTGTTTACTCCCAACCTCATCATTGTAGGACGTAAAAGCTGATTGCCATGAAGAACAAAATAGCATTGATCACAGGAGCAAGCAGTGGAATTGGCTATGCCACAGCCCAAGCACTGGCAAAAATGGGATACGATTTGGTGGTGGTGGCCCGTAGGGCAGAGCGATTGGAGGCCTTGGTGGAAGCCCTCAAATCGGACAATGCAACAAAAGATACTGTCGTTTACACCGCCACGTTGGATGTGCGATCGCTCAAAGCGGTAAAAGCCTTTTATCAGGCACTGCCCGAGGATTGGAAAAATATCGATGTGTTGGTAAACAATGCCGGTCTGGCGAAAGGTCTATCCAAGATTTACGAAGGCGATACCGACCACTGGGATCAGATGATTGACACCAATGTAAAAGGGTTGTTGTATGTGAGCAGGACGGTGGTGCCCAACATGATAAAACGCGGCACAGGCCATGTCATCAACATTGGTTCGATTGCCGGAAAAGAGGTGTACGACAATGGGAATGTATATTGTGGGACGAAATTCGCGGTGGATGCGATTACCAAAAGCATGCGATTGGAGCTCGCGGTGCACGGGTTGAAAGTGACTGGCATTCATCCGGGAGCGGTAGAGACGGAGTTTAGTATAGTGCGATTCGATGGCGATGTGGATCGCGCCAAGAATGTGTACAAAGGATACGAGAATTTGGTCGCAGATGATATCGCAGAAGCCATTGCATTTGTGGTTTCTCGCAAGCCCCATGTGAACATCAATGATTTGGTGATTATGCCTCAGGCCCAAGCGGTGGCAGGGGTAATCATTCGCAAGGAATCATAAAGATTCGGAACGCATCGCAAAGAAACCACAACAACATTGACTCAATTCTGAAGGCCATGAGCAACAAAAACAAGCACAAATCGGGCATCGTATATAGTACCAATCCCGACTATCAATACAACGACGGGTTGGACCAGGAGCAGGAGACATTGCCGCCGGCACAGCAAAAATTGTATGTGCGCAGAGAGGTTCGCAATGGCAAGCCTTGCGTGGTGATCAAAGAATTTGTGGGCAGTGGTGACGACCTAAAATCGTTGGAAAAGGCATTGAAATCTCATTGCGGGGTGGGGGGAAGTGCCAAGGATGGCGACATCATCATCCAGGGAGATTTGCATGCCAAGGTGAAGGCGTACCTGGAGGGAAAAGGCTACAAAACCAAGGGTTGAGCTTTGGATATGTCCAAGTTTCTGGCGGGTATCTAGCAAACAATCAGATTGTCTGAGATCGAAGTGGTTACTTAGATTTCAGGAGCTGCGAGAAGGTCTTTTTGAA
>JALQWO010000001.1:0-3414 GCA_023258655.1 Bacteroidia bacterium | reverse complement strand
GTTGAGCTTTGGAACTGTCCAATTTTCTGGCGAGTGTCGAGCAAAAAATCAAATTCCTCGAGAGATCGAAGATGTTACTTTGATTTCAGGAGCTCGGAGAAGGTCTTCTTGAATTTTTCTACTTTCTCACTCACCACGTAAACGCAATATTGGTTTTCTGGGTTGTTGGCGAAGTAATCTTGGTGATAATCTTCGGCGGGCCAGTAGTTGCTGAGTGGTAAAATTTCTGTGACCACTTTGCCATCGGCGGCCCAGAGTCCGCTTTCTTCTACGGCTTGTTTGCTGGCTTTTGCGATGCGTTCCTGCTCCTCGTTCATGAAATAGATGCCACTTCTGTATTGCGTGCCGATGTCGTTCCCCTGTCGGTTCAACGTAGTGGGGTTGTGGATGCGCCAGAACACTTCCAAAATTTGTTGATAGGAGGTGAGGGTAGGATTGAAATAAATTTTTGCTACTTCGGCATGGCCGGTTCTCCCTGAACACACCTCCCGATAGGTGGGGTTCTTGATTTGTCCATTGGAATAGCCCGATTCCACGTTGATGATGCCTTGCATTTGACGATAAACGGCGTCGAGGCACCAAAAGCAACCGCCGGCGAGAACACAGGAGTCGATGGGTTGTTCAGTAGACTGATTCATGGAGTTGGTTTGGGGGTTGGTATGCGAATTTTGTGTATTAATGGGTTTTGCGTTGTTGGATTGCTTGGCTTCCGTATTGCAGGCGCTGAGGGTCCAAAGCAGGAGCAAAAGTAGGACGTTTTTCATGGGTTCAATGGGTATTAGGCCAGAGGCAGCGTCATTTCACCCGGTGGAGTTGGGTGTTGATGAGGGCAACGCCAACGCCAACCAATATTCCAGTAACAACATCGGAGGGATAATGTTTGCCCGCAGCGATTCTCAGGGTTGCTGTGGTCAGGGCGAGGCCGCCCGCCGCGTACGCGGCGGGGCGGCCCCACGAAGCCAAATCCCGCTGATTGAAAGCCATCATCAATGCCGTTGTAGCCACCGTGGCCGTGATGGAACTGTGACCACTGAAAAAACTGTAATGATCATCCCGACTCCCCGAAACAAATCCAGGAGCCTGGGTGTATGGACGGTTTCGCGCAGCCAATACCTTCACCGTTTGTGTAAGGTTGGCCGTGATCCAGACATTTTGTAGTCCCACCGACATATATTCCATTCGCTGGTTTTTGGGTAGGGCCAAGGTCAATGCCCCCGCCGCCATCGCAGTCCCCAACGCCATTCCATCAGAAATCTTTGCCGTTTTGGGCGACAATCGATACTGGGCCGCTGCATCCAACACAGGCACCTGCCAGGTGCGCACCGGTCCGCCCCAATGGTTGTGCTCCGCCAATAAATTCACACCCGTATGCAGTGAAAGTCCCACCGCCAAACCCACTTCTTGTTTCGACTTGAGTGCTAAATATTGACCGCGAAGCGGCATTGCAAAGAAGAAAATAATACACAATTTCACAAGTGTCAAACATACACCAGTTGCGGGTTGACATGTGTTTAAGGCCTTGTTTTTCAACTGTTTAAATTTATTGAATTGATTGAATTGATGAAAAATATCTGTGCGTAAGTTCATTTACAAAGAAACCCATTTTAGGGGCTGTAACCGCAAATACAATAAGTACCTTTGCAGTGCCAAAGTTATTTCTTTTAGAGCATGAATAATACCGATATCATTGCGTCGATCAAAAATCACGCCCACACCGTATTCGAAAATCTTACCACAGACGAACTCGTAGCAAAAGCCCTTGAAAGAAAAGAGGGTCGCATCACCTCTCAGGGTGCCTTGGCTGCCGATACAGGCGAATTCACAGGCAGAAGTCCCAAAGACAAATTTTTGGTGAAGGATGCCCAAACGGCTGATTCAGCCTGGTGGGGTGCCGTAAATCAACCCTTTGAAGAGGCCAAGTTTGATGCCCTGCTCAACAAAGTGATGAAGCACCTAGAAGGCAAAGAGGTCTTCGTGCGTAATGCCTACGCTTGTGCCGATCCAAAAAATCGCTTGAACATCCAAGTGGTAACCGAGAGTGCTTACCAAAACTTGTTCGCCAAGCACCTCTTTTTACGTCCATCCGCCGAAGAAATCGCCACACAACCCACCGAGTGGATCATCGTGGCATCGCCCTCTTTCCGCGCCAATCCGGCCGAAGATGGTACTCGTCAGCACAACTTTACCATCGTGAGTGTGAGCCGCAAAATCATCTTGATTGGTGGTTCTGGCTACACCGGTGAAATCAAAAAAGGCATTTTCTCTGTCCTGAATTACATCCTGCCCCACGAGCGCAATGTGTTAAGCATGCACTGCTCTGCCAACATTGGCGTGAATGGCGATACCGCCCTGTTCTTTGGATTGAGTGGAACGGGAAAAACCACGTTGAGTGCCGATCCAAACCGCAAACTCATTGGCGACGATGAACATGGTTGGTCGGATACAGGAGTCTTCAACTTCGAAGGGGGTTGTTATGCCAAGTGCGTGAACCTTACCGAAGAAAAAGAACCCCAAATTTGGCATGCCATCAAGCACGGTGCCTTGGTTGAAAACGTGCGTTTCTTCGACGGTTCTGATCAGGTGAACTACGACGATATCTCTGTTACTGAGAACACCCGTGTGGCGTATCCTATCGACTACATCGACAATATCGCGGTGCCTTCAGTGGGCGATGCGCCGCAAAATATTTTCTTCCTTACCGCCGATGCGTTTGGTGTGTTGCCTCCGATTTCAAAGTTGAATCCCGGACAGGCGATGTATCAGTTCATCAGTGGTTACACGGCAAAAGTGGCCGGTACTGAAGCCGGTGTTACCGAGCCTCAAGCTACCTTCTCTTCTTGCTTCGGACAAGTATTCTTGCCTTTGCATCCAACGGTGTATGCCAAAATGTTGGGTGAAAAATTGAGCGCCAATCCCCATATCAACGTTTGGTTGGTGAATACCGGCTGGAGCGGGGGTGGATACGGCGTGGGCAGTCGCATGAAATTGTCGTACACCCGTGCCATGATCACCGCGGCATTGGAAGGCAAACTCAATGGCAGCTTTACCCCACATCCCGTGTTTGGGATGATGATGCCCGATGCTTGCGAAGGCGTTCCATCGGAATTGTTGCACCCAAGAAATACTTGGGCCGACAAAGAAGCCTACGACAAGCAATGTGAGAAATTGGCGCACTTGTTCAACGACAACTTCAAGAAGTTTGAAGACGGTGCGAGCGATGAAATCAAACAGGCTGCGCCCAAGGTGAGCGCGGTAGGTTAAGTTTCTGTTTCCTATACAATCTGAGTTCAAAAGGCGCCCACTAGCGGGCGCCTTTTGCTTTATCTTCACTATCTTTGCGGAATGGCGCTCAGCAGTCACGAAATCAAAGAGAAGTTTTTGGCATTTTTTGCCTCCAAACAACACACGTTTGTG